>OMVX01000052.1 GCA_900314605.1 uncultured Methanobrevibacter sp.
CGACACAAGATTTGCAATTTCAGCAATACGAAATATAAAGAAATATAAACCCAAATACATATTAGCAGATAGAGCATATGACACAGAACCTATCAGAAATGTATAAACGAAGAAGCAAAATCACAAGACCAAATACCATTAAAAAGCTGAGCTAAAAACGGAAATACAGATTACAAAGTAAAAATAAATTTAAAAAAGAATATATTCAAGAAGAAATAATATAGATTCCATATTCAGTGTAATTAAAAGAATATTCAGCGGAACCAATAGAAGTAGAAGCTTACAACTTTCCAATAAGGAAACAATGCTCAAAAATACGATGTATAATATTTATAGATTAAGTCAAATTCAATGAAAATAAGGATTTCTACAAAGCATTTATTTTTAATTATATTAATGAAATTTAATTTCTTTTGATATTATAGGAATTGAATATTGTATATATTGAATCCTTTTTTAGGTTCTAAAAATTTATAAAACTAGAATCGACATCAAATCATTAAATTTTCATAATATTATACTATATGAATTGGTAGAAATCGGTTAGTATTTCTTCCATTAAGCTAAGGTTGTTGATTTATTACTATTTTTTAAGTTGTTTCATTAAAATTAAAGAAGAGATGATTATTTTAGAATTAACATCATAATCATTTGTTTAAATTTTGCTTAAAATTCATTAAATCGTTATTAAATGATTTACAATATATTAAATTATAATTTGAGTAATAGAACAATTTCAAGTGTAATTAAAAAAATTATATAAATCTATAAGTTATTGATGCTTATCAGTTAAATTTTTTACATCCCCTAAAAATCTTATAAAAATCCTACTCAAACATATACAAATTAAATATATTTTTTTTTAAATTTTTTTATTTTTTATTAGTGTTTTCGCAAAATTTATTTATAAATAATTTAATATAATGAATTGTTTTATTAAAATCCTTATTTTTATTATAAATTCAAGGAAAAACATGGAAAAATAGGATTTTTATAAAATACTTATGAAACTAATATGATTTCTAAAATGCTTTTAAATTAATAAAGTAAAAAAAAATAGTAGGTGTTGATTGTTGAATATAAAAATATATGTTTCTATTTTCTGTTTATTTTTGATTTTAAGTATTCAAGCAATAAGTGCAACAGATAATACTACAAATGATGAATTATCTAATATATATAATATTCAAAATAATAACTTAGAATCAAATGTTCAAGAGGAGGATGTTTCAACAGAGAATAATGGTACTAAACTTAGTTTAAATGAACAAGATAAGTTTTCATCAGATAAAAAAACAAATGAAGAATCATTAACTTTTACGGACTTAAATAATACTATTAATGATAATTCTAATTCTACTATTAATTTATCTAATAACTATAAATATAATGGTGATTTAGATTCTGAATTAATCGACGGTATTTCTATTAGTCGGAATTTAACGATTTATGGAAATGGAATTACAATAGATGGAAGTGGTAATGCACGAATATTTTCTTTAATCGATCCAAATTTGACTGTTAGCTTTTATAATATAAATTTTATTAATGCCAATGCAGAATTTGGTGGGGCATTAGAATATGGTGATGCATATAATTGTATATTCACAAACAATAAGTGCGAATATGGTGGTGGAGCAATATACCAGGGGAATGCCTTTAACTGTACATTTATTGGAAATTCTGCGTTTTCTGGAGGTGCAATATATCAAGGAAATGCTTATAACTCTACATTCATAAACAATACTGGATTTGAATTTGGTGGAGCATTATTTGAGGGAACTGCAGTTAACTGTACGTTTACTGATAATGATGCTCTATCCGGTCAAGCAATCTGTGAGGGAACTGGTATATTATGTAGATTTTATAATAATACCTGTGAACTTACAACTATTGTTCCTGCTTCTATAAATGTATTAAATTACACATCTCCTTACAAATCAGGAGAAAAATTAATATTCAATTTAACAGCAAATGACATGCTGTTTGATGGATTTAATACTACTATTAAGATCTATAATAATGGTTCATTAGTCAAAACGGTTTATGCTTTTACAGGTGAAGGATGGATTGTAGATTTAGGTGTTGGTGAATATACAGCCGTGTTAAGTCTCACAGATTATCCTGATGAAAATTCATCAAATGCAACAATAAATATTTCCAAAGGAAATACTACTGTTGTTATTAACCCTATAAATGATACTATTGTGGGAAAAGAAATAGTAATTAATTATACTACTAACAGTAATGGTACTGTAACAATCAAAGTAAACGGCCAACCAATAACCGGTAATAAATTCACACCAGCCAAAAATGGCTCTTACAATGTAACTGTAGAAGTAGCAGAAAACGATTACTACACCGCAGGATACAATGAAACTACATTTACAGCAGAAAAAACCAATACTACAGTTACTATTACACCAATTAGTAATGTTGTAGTAGGACAAGAAGTAACAATAAACTATACTACTAACAGTAATGGAACAGTAACAATCAAAGTAAACGACCAACCAATAACCGGTAATAAATTCACACCAACCACTGTAGGTACTTACAATGTAACTGTAGAAGTAGCAGAAAACGATTACTACACAGCAGCTTCAAACCAGACCACATTTAATGTTGAAAAATTAGCTAGTAAGATTACTGTTAGTCCTGTAAGCACTATTTATAATGTGGGTAAATATTTGGTTATTACATTAAAAGATCAAAATGGTAATGCTATAAA
The DNA here is from genome assembly GCA_900314605.1 of uncultured Methanobrevibacter sp. GTDB lineage: Archaea > Methanobacteriota > Methanobacteria > Methanobacteriales > Methanobacteriaceae > Methanarmilla. The sequence continues at coordinate 2,732 of OMVX01000052.1, forward strand.
AAATGCAGTATTAATAGTAAACTTAGGTGGTTCTAAAAATTATAAAACTGATAAAAACGGCCAAGTAAAAATCAATGTTGCTAATCTTGTTCCAAAAACATATACTGCTAAAATTACATATGCCGGGTCAGATAGTTATAATGGTTCTACAGGATCAGCTAAAGTTACTGTTAAAAAGGCTAAACCTAAAATAACTGCAAAATCTGCAAGCTTTAAACTTAAAGTTAAAACTAAAAAATACACTGTAATCTTTAAAGACAATAAAAACAAAGCTCTTAAAAAAACCAAAGTAACATTTAAAGTAGGTGGTAAAACTTATACTGTTAAAACTAATAATAAAGGTCATGGCGTATTTAAAATTACTAACCTTAAGAAAAAAGGAGCATATATTGGAGTTATAACTATACCAACAAACAAATACTATAACAAAGTAACTAAAAAGGTAAAAATAACTGTAAATGCATAAAAATTTTAAGTTTAAGAGTTTTTACAATAAACTCTTCATATTTTTTTCTTTTTATTGATAATCATAAGTAATATATAAAAAAATTCAGACCCCTAAAAGAAATTATATAATAAAAAGAAGTGAAAAAAAAAAATGAAAATATTACATTTCTCTTCAATATATGTAGGCCTATTGAGATTTTTAAAGTTATCTTCATTTATCAATTATTGTCTATTGGCATATATAAACAGTTTTGATTTTTCATAAGAACTCTTACGTTTCGTAAAATAGGGGTTTAAAGATTAAATTAAACAATAATCAATCAACATCATTAAAATAACAAAAGCTAACATCGGTGCAAGATAGGAAAAAATTAAATTAGAAAATTTATCAATACATATCATTATACAAATAGGCTTAATAAAGGGTATAGTAATAAATGGAATAATTAATGACAAAATTAAAATTAAATCCTTGTTCAGCAAATTTCTAGGTATTTTCATACACCTCTGCCCCAAAAGAATTTGAAATTAAAACATTAACAGTCTACCAATACCATCACCAATTTTATCAATAATATAAAGAAAATTTGCAATGTAACCTATACTTACAATAGCGGAGGTTCCTAAACCACTAATCCAAAAAATATCGGCAGTATGATAAAAAGCATCTGATACTAAAAGTATAATAATAGGAATATATGAATAATTTTTTTTTTTCAAATTTTGTTGTTTGTAATGATTTCACTTATAATTTTTTTTTTTAAATATCCTTTTAAAGAATTAAATTAAACAAAAATAATCTTAATTAAAAAAAAATCAAAGGAAAACCAGATATATTGAATTATTTTTTTATTTTAGTTTTTTTTATCTTTCCTATTTATTATTTTTATAAAATAAGTATTTCAAGAATTAAATTCCCTGTAATAATATTATCTTTAATAAATTATTTTAATAGTTAAAGTTAATCATATTATGAAACTCAAGAATCAACGTAACACAAATTTAGAATTATTAAGAATAATTGCAATGCTTTTAGTTATAGCTCACCATTTTGTAGTGCAAGGAATAAGAGGTATTCCGTTTATTACAACAAACCCTAATACCTATGTTTTATATTTTTTATCAATGTTCGGTAAAATTGGTGTAGTTATTTTTATTTTAATTTCAGCCTATTTTATGATAGAATCTAAAATTACACTTCGAAAATTATTAGTTCTTGGAGGAGAAGTTTACTTTTATTCATTTATATTTTTAGTAATAGTCCTTGCCTTTTTAAGGCCTTCCAATATATCTCCCGCACTTATTGGTCAAAGTCTTTTACCACTTAGTCATAATGGATATTGGTTTGTAACCTGTTATTTTGTATTAATGCTATTTTCTCCTTTTTTGAATAAATGTATTAAAGCTTTATCACAAAAAACATTACTTAAAGTAATATTCCTATCAGTACTTTTATGGTCTATATTTCCTACAATTCTTCCTTAATGACTGTATATCCACTTCAAATGGTATATGCAGGTAATAGTTTTCAGTATAGTCCATTAATTTGGTTCTTTGTAATATACTAAATAGGTAGTTATATTCGTTTATATCTAGATTTAGATAAATTTAGTAACAATAAATTAATATGAGGATTAATAATTTCTATAATCATAACATTTATCGGAACTAGTATTTTTGGAGTATTTGGCTTAACTAGTTCTGCTCATTTATGGTGGAGTTTACCAATGGAAGGGGTTATGCAAGAAACATTATATATGGGCTTTTATTTGGAAAATAAATTTTTTATCCTAATTGGGTCACTATGTTTATTTTTATTATTCTTAAAAAGAATTTAATTTACAAATAAGTATATAAATTATCTAGCTGGAAGTGCTTTTGGTGTTTATTTAATTCATTGTAATTGTTTTTTCATAGCATCAATATGGAGCATATTTAAAGTTAAATCTTATTATAACTCTCCTTATTTATTTATAATCGGAATTTTATTAACACTATTATTATATATTGTTTGTAGTGGAATTGATATTATTAGAAGATTAACTATAGAAAAATTATGGATATGGATAATAGATAATAAACTTAATTCTCTTCCAAAATGGATTGAAGATAAAACAGACGCTTTAATAGAAAAGTTCATATAAAATATTTTAATAATATAAATTAGGCTCTTTCAAAAACTTGTGTGATTTGAATTTTGACTATTTACACCTCACAAAAATTTTTTAGCAAATTATTATTGATTGTTAATTTAAAAGATGAAATAATAATCAATATGTTGATAGTGTAGATTTAAAATTAAAAATTTGGGAATTAGCTAAAGTATTATCCTCAACTGGTGAAATTACTAAAGAACTAATTAACAATATACTGGATGATTTAACTAATCTAGATGAAAAAATCTCATCTGAATATGAATGGAAATTAAAAGATGAAATTGTTGATACTGATTTATGTGCTAAATGTGGAACATGTAATATAGTATGTCCAAATAATCTAGTAAAATTTAAGGAAAAACCATTTATAAATGATGAGTGCTTACGTAAAGGACATGGAATGTGTGCCGAAGTATGTCCGAGACAATATACAGGTACATATGATGTAAGAAATAGGTTAGATAATCTTGAAGAATATTATTATGCTAAATCAAATATTGAAGGTCAGTCTGGAGGAGTTGTAACTAAATTTTTACAAAATCTTTTAGATGATGGAGAAATTGATGGTGCTGTGGTAATTGGAGCTAATCATTGGAAACCTGTTAGTGTAATTGTAACATCAAGTGACGGACTTTTTAATTTAAATAATAATACAGATACATCAAAAAGTAAATATGCCATATCTTCTCTTCAAGCTATCCGTGAAGCTGGTGAAATGGGACTTGAAAAGATAGCGGTTGTAGGACTTCCTTGTCAGGTTGCAGGTTTAAGAAATATACAATACCATCCATTTATGTCCAAACATGGTGCTGAAAGAGGTAAAAATGGAAAACCGGTTAAATTACCTAAGATTGAATATATTTTAGGATTATTCTGTACAGAAAAATTTGAATACTCCGAGTTAATAAATAAAGTCCATAATCTTAATATTCCAATAGATGATGTTGTAAAATGTGATGTGAAAGGTAAAAATTTCATTGTTTCAACTGAAGAGGAAGATTATCCAATTAGTCTTAATGAGATTAATGCATCACCGGGTTGTTTAATGTGTCGAGATTTTGATTCTGAATTAGCAGATATTAGTTTTGGAGATAAAGGTTCACCAGATGGTTATTCTACTATTATTATAAGAAGCCAAAAAGGCCGAATTATAGAAAAATATTTTGATTTAAATCAGGAAGTTAAAATTGATGAAATTGAATTTATGAGAAATTTCAAAATTAAACGTTTTGAAAAAGAAGTAGAAAGAAGAAAAAATGAGGGGGAGAAAAATTCATACTATTATATCTGGAGACATGCAGGACTTGGTGCAGCAAGCAATAATCAAGCATATCTTAGATTTAGAACTACAATTGGAGGGTATTATGATCCTGAAATCTTAAGACAGGTTATTGAAATTGCAGAGAAATATAATGCTAAAATTAAATTAACATCTCGTGAAGAAGTAGAAATTCAAGAAATAGATTATGAGGATGTTGAAGATATTATTAGTGAATTTAAAGACAGTAATGTATTAATAAATGGTACTGAAGGTCCTTTATTTAGGTCAATTATGGCTTGCCCAGGACTTAGTCACTGTAATTTAGGATTAATAGATACTAATGAACTAGCTGCTGATATTGAAGAAAGTTACGCTGAAAAGCCAGCAAATTATAAATTTAAAATGGGGATAACTGGTTGTCCGAATAGATGTTTGGCAGTAACTACAACTGATTTTGGTATTAATGGTATTAAAACTCCTGAAACTAATGAAAACTGTAATGGTTGCGGCCGATGTTCTGATGTTTGTAAAGTTGATGCAATCGACATAAGAGGTGAAACCTCTATCACAAATTATGGAATTTGTGTAAGCTGCGGTAAATGTATTAAAGCATGTCCAAATAAGGGTAAAAATATTAAATATGAAGGATATTCCCTATTTATTGGAGGCAAAGGTGGAAGAGAAACTATCATAGGTCATGAAATCCGAGTAAAAACTAAAGATGAAATTTATAAAACATTTGATGCCGTATTTGAAACCTACAATGATTTAAGTATTAAACCTCAAAAAGAAAGACTTGCTCATACAATTAAAAGAGTAGGTGAACTTGATTTCTTTAATAAGGTTGAAGAATTAAAAAAATCTAAATCTAAAAATTAATTTTTTTTTTTAAAAAAAAAAGATTCTACAATTTTTAAGATTGACATTTGTTGATATTAATTTTATCTTTTATAGATTATTTAACTTATCAACCACTTTCGGGTTTTTTTAGATATACAAAATAATTTCAATATACTCTTTCAATTTGATTATTATTAACAAAAAAAGTGTAAGTTTTACAGTTAAACATAATAGATTTTTTTTAAATATTGAATTTGTTTTAGGGATTTTTTATTATAAAATTTTTAATTTCCCTTTGATTTATAAAATAAAAAAAAGTTGGGAGTTTTAAAATACTCCCAATGAAGTTAGAAACTTCTTATCTAATAACAATTTTAACTTTTTTAGAAACCCCTTTATAGTAATCATTTCCAGCAAATTTAACTACTGATGCAAAAGTACCTTTTTTATATAGTTTATTAATTTTAAAGGTTGCTTTACCTTGACTATTGGTTGAAGCTTTATATGTTTTACCTTTAATTTTTAAAGTAAGTTTTGCATTTTTTATAGCTTTATTTTTACTATTTTTCAAAACAACAGTATATTTTTTAGTTTTGAGTCTTAGGTTGTATTTTTTTGAGCTAGCAGTTAATTTACTTTTTTCTTTATTGATTGTTACTTTAACAGTTTTAGTAATAGGAGCATATATTTTCTGATTAAAGTTTATTTTCAAATTCTTTGTACCAGCTTTTGCTGCTTTTAAAGCATTTGCAGAAATTTTAATAGTAGCAACACCATTTGCATTAGTGGTAGCAGATCCTATATTTTTACCATTTAATACAAATTGTATTGTTTTACCTACAATTGGAGTTCCTTCTAAATCTTTTAAAGTAACTGTATATGTTCCATCGTAATTTATAGTATAAACTACATTTTTTCCAATAAGTTGGATTTTATCAGGGTTTTGTATAATATTTACCCATACATTATCTGTTTTGCTAATATTATTATTTTCAAAACTAGAATTTAAAACATCTAAATTACTTGATGTATAAATTGCTGAACCATATGCTGCACTATTATTCATGAAATTAGATGCATAAATAATATTATTTTTACCTGCAATATATATTGCACCACCGTTTTCGCCTACTGTGTTTCCAATAAAGGTACAGTCTTCGATTATTCCATTGTTTCCCTCGTAGTATATTGCGCTTCCGTTGTGGTCTGCGCTATTGTTGAGGAATGTGGAGTTTGCGATTATACCTCCTGTATTGGTATTCCAGTATATTGCTCCGTTACATAATCTACAAGGCCTACTCCGAGTGCTCCTGCACTTATACCTGCAGAGTTGTTATCAAAGATACAATTGAAAACTTCTCCATTGTCACTTTTGATAAATACTGCACCGGTGTAATTGTCTGATGAACAATTTGTAAAGGTACATTGTAATATAAAACCATATGAACAGTTTAAGTAGATTGCTCCTGCTTCGTGGAGTGCATGTTCATTGGTAAAATTACAGAACATAATCATGGTTTTGTCACCGTTTGCGATGATTCCAGCACCTCTTTTTGCAGTGTTATTTTCAAATATTGAAGACAATATTCTATTTAATTTTCCTGCTATATAAAGTGCTCCACCGTTTTCGCCTACTGTGTTTCCAATAAAGGTACAGTCTTTGATTGTTCCATTGTTTCCGTCGTAGTATATTGCGCTTCCGTTGTGGTCTGCGCTATTGTTGAGGAATGTGGAGTTTGCGATTATACCTCCTGTATTGGTATTCCAGTATATTGCTCCGACTCCGAGTGCTCCTGCGCTTATACCTGCAGAGTTGTTATTAAATATACATGAGTCAACAGTTCCATCATCACTTTTTACAAATACTGCACCGGTGTAATTGTCAGATGAACAATTTGTAAAGGTACATTGGTATATATAACCTTTTGTACAGTTTAAGTAGATTGCACCTGCTTCGTGGAGTGCATGTTCATTGGTAAAAGTACATAATGTAATTTTGGTCTCGTCACCGTTTGCGATGATTCCAGCACCTCTTTTTGCAGTGTTATTTTCAAATATTGATGTTCTGATTTCATTTAATTTTCCTGCTATATAAAGTGCTCCACCGTTTTCGCCTACTGTGTTTCCAATAAAGGTACAGTTTTCGATTATTCCATCGATTCCATCGTAGTATATTGCACTTCCGTTGTGGTCTGCGCTATTGTTGTAGAAGCTTGAGTTTACAATGTAACCTCCTGTATTGGTATTCCAGTATATTGCTCCGCCGCATTCTTCGGTTACGTGGTTGTTTGTGAATGTACAGTTGTTTACAGTTACGTTGTCTACAAGGCCTACTCCGAGTGCTCCTGCGCTTATACCTGCAGAGTTGTTATCAAACTTACATGAGTCAATAATTGCATTATCACTTTTTACAAATACTGCACCGGTGTAATTGTCTGATGAACAATTTGTAAAGTTACAATATTTTACATTACAATTACTTGCATTTAAGTAGAGTGCTCCTGCTTCATGGAAAGCATTGTTATTTAAGAATGTACAGTTTTCAATTGTGGTATTTTCACCATTAGTTAGGATTCCTGCACCTCTTTTTGCTCTATTATCCTCAAATCTTGAATTAGTAATGTTATTTCCTGTTCCAAGATATAAATAAATTGCACCACCGTTTTCATAAACATTGTTTCCAATAAAATTACAATTGTTTATTACTCCATCATATCCACACCAACATATTGCAGCAGCGCAAAATTTAGCATTATTATTGGTAAATGTTGAATTTTCGATTATACCGCCTGTATTGTTATTCCAGTATATTGCTCCACCAAAACCATCTTCCATGGTATCTATGGTAATGTAGTTGTTGTTAAATGTACAGTTTCTTACTTTTACGTTGTCTACACGGCCTACTCCTAGTGCTCCTGCACTAGTATATGCAGTGTTGTTTTCAAAATTACATGAATCTATAGTTGAATTTTCACCATTAATAAATACTGCACCGGTGTAATTGTTTGATGAACAATTTGTAAAGTTACAATAACTTATATTACAATTAGATCCATTTGAGTAGATTGCTCCTGCTTCATTAATCGCATTACAATTGATGAATTCACAATCAATGATTTTGGAGTTGTTACCATAAATAAGGAGTGCACCACCATTATCATCTTTTGCATTGATGATTTTCAAATTCTTTAAAAGAACATTTGTTCCAGTAATTTTAAAAATTCCAGTCATTCCTTTTGCATCAATTGTATAGCCAGCTCCATCAATTACCATATTAGCTTGTTGTATTGTAATAGCCCCGGGGTTATCAATATCAGTATCATAAATTACATTTCCTGTTAATGTGTAATTTGTGCCTTTTGCTTGTGCTTTCTCAATTGCTGCTTCTAGGTCAGTAAATGACATATCATTTTCAGCATTATTTACATTAGGTCCAGTAACTTTATTTCCATAGTTTTCAGTTTGTTTTCCATTTAAACTAATATCATTTTTACCATTATCTGTTATTGTAGTTTCTTCATTAGTTTTTAACAAATTTTCACTTGATGCATCATCGTCGAAATTTGCTGCACTAACAGAAGAAATACATATTAAACTCAATATTAATACTATTGAGGTTAAAATTATATATTTCTTTATACTAATCATCTCCAAATTTTATATTAATAACTAATCTAAATTTTAATAACAATCTTATTAAAAATTAAATCATGATTAATACTATATTATTTAATATATTTAAAATTTATTCAATTATTTTTCTAAATTATCGTTTTTTTTTTTTTTTTTTTTTTTTTTTTTTTTTTTTTTTTTTTTTTTTTTTTTTTTTTTTTTTTTTTTTTTTTTTTTTTTAAATATATTTACTAAAAACAGTTTTTTTGATTTTATAATAATTATAAAGATGAATAAATAATTTATGGATTTAAAATTTTAAAACAATTAAATATATTGAATATTTTAGGTTTTGTTTTATTTTTTTCTTTTGTTTACAATATTTATAGTAAATCATTTATTTTAAAAAAAAGAATAAAAACATCTTATTGAAGAATGTTATTATTTAATTTCCTATTAATACTCTTTTTCCTATCTATTTAAGCCTATTAATACTTTAATATAAATTTTTTCTTTTTTTCTTTGGACTTTTTAATATATTGCAGACTATTTTTCTATGATGTAATCTGTCATACGTTCAATCCATTTTGAGAGGAAATTAAGTTTATTATCTATTATCCATATCCATAATTTTTCTATAGTTAATCTTCTAATAATGTCAATTCCACTACAAACAATATATATTATAGCTACTAATATAATTCCTATTAAAACTAAATATGGACAGTTATAATAACTCGGTAAATCTAATGTTTTCCATAGTAGTAGGTTGCTGACAATTGTATTTTCATGAATTAAATAAACACCTAGTGCACTTCCTGCTAAGAAATTAATATATTTATTTGAAAATTCTTTTCTTTTTAAGAATAATAAAAATAAACATAAGGATGCAATTAGGATAAAGAATTTATTTTCAGCATAAACTCCCGTAAACAATGAATTTTTCATAATTCCTTCTATTGGTAAACTCCACCAAATATATGCCTTACTAGTTAAATCAATATATCCGAAAAATAGTGTTCCTATATATGTTATGAGTATGGAAGCTACCAAGCCGATTATTAATTTATTAGTTTTTAGTTTATCTATATCAAGGTATAATCGAATATAACTACCTATTAAATATATTACAAAAAACCATATTAATGGAGTATATTGGAAATTATTACCAGAATATACCATTTGAACTGGATAAGCTGTCATTGGAGGTATAAAAGTTGGAAATACAGACCATAAAATTACAGCTACCAATATTACTTTAAGAAGCATTTTTTGTGATAAGGATTTTATACCTTTGTTCATTAAAGGAGAAAATAGCATTAATATAATATAACATGTTATAAACCAGTACCCACTATGACTAATTGGTAAGAGACTTTGCCCAAGAATTTCTACAGATATACTGGAAGGTGTTAAAAGGATTATACCTATTGCTAAAAATAAAAAGGAGTAAAAATAAACTTCCCCTCCAAGTACTAATAATTTTCGAAGTGTAATCTTAGTTTCAATCATAAAATAGGCTGATATTAAAATAAAAATAACAACACCAAGTTTACCGAACATTACCATGAAAAGTAAAATATATGTATTAAAATTAGTAAGAGCAATATCCGTGCCAAACATTCCATGTACTACGAAATGATGAAAGATAATTAAAATCATTGAAATAATTCTTAATAATTCTAAGTTTGAATTACGTTGTTTTCTTAATTGCATACTATTAATTTTGTACAAATATATTTAAATTTTTAGGCTTTGTAGAAATCATATTTTTTATTGTTTTAGAGTTACAATAAACAATAAAAATAATTAAATTTAAGATTTTTTTTTAAAAATTAATGTAAAAATAGAAAAAATTGATTTTTCTAAAAATTTTTCAAAAATCAAATAGATTTCTACAAAGTCAATTTAATTAAAAAATAAAAAAAGTTTTTAATGTTAATCTGTATAATCAGCTATGTATTTCCTTGAAATTTTCTTACATACACATAGCTTCAATCATTGATTGTACACCTAAAATAATTATAGCCACACCACCAATTATTTCAATATAATCAGCATATTTAATAGCAATTTTAGTTCCATATGTTCCTAATAAAAGCCATATGATAACTGTAATTAGACTTAATCCTCCTAAAATAAATGGATTAACATGGGCAACAGCACCTTTTGAAGCTAAAATTAAATTTTCAATGTTACCAAAAATAAGTAAACCGCTGAATGAAGCATATTTTTTTAAATCTGCCATAATTATTCACTTCCTTTTGATTTAATATCTTTTATAGCTGCATATACTGCTTCTACTCCTAATATAAATATTGCAAGTCCTCCAATAAAGGTAATTATATTTGCATATTCTATTGCAAGACTAGTAAGCACAGTACCTAATACTAACCAAATTAGTACAATAATAATACTTAAACCACCTAATATCCTAGGGTTAACACCTTTTACAACACCTTGTGATGATAAAATTAGGTTTTCGATATTTCCAAAAATAATTAAACCAAAAAAAGGTAAATATTCTTCTAACATAATTTTCATCCTCCATTTAAATTAACTAATATTATTAAGTTATTGAACATAATATATAACTTTAATATTTTTTCTATATTTTTCAATCAAATGATAAATTTTGATGATTTTGTTATATATTCAATTTGCTAGATATTTAAAGGTTATGATTATTTCATATTTTACTAAGGTCTAGAGGGCTACTTGAAAACTATTTTCTTAGTTTATTTTTAATATATTCTCATATCTGTAATATTATTTCTTTATTTTTATTAGAATTATTTAATTTAATTTTTAAAGTTTTTTGATCTCTTAAAATAAGTATAATTAATATTAAAACTAAAATAAGATTTTTAAGAATAAATAAATAAAATATATGAATTTATTTAATTTAATTATAGATTGGGTTTTACATTTTTTTTTAATCAATTCATATCTTAATTATTTTTTCACTTTGTTATTTCCTTTTTTTAATCTTCTTAGAATAATTATAATGTATATTATAAAAATCTGAGTAATAATAAAAAATAGAATGGATACATTACCATAACTACTTAAAAATGTGAAAATTATAACAGAAGAGGTAATAAATCCTAATAAAGAAATTTTTGGCTGGTTTAATCTTTTTATTAGATATATACTCACTGTAGAGATACTTAAACAAATTATTCCACCAAAGAATGTAGAATAGTCATTAAATGAAATAGGTGAAAGTATAATTTCTGTTACAACTATTATCATAGATATTAAGGCTACAATTAATATTATTTTACTTAAAAGACTATTTTCTTCACTACTTTTTTCAGTTTTTGTATCTTCTTTTATATCTTTAATTTCATTATGCTCTGAATTGAATGTTTTAACAACCTCTTTGTTTTCATATTTTCTATCAAAATTATTGAATAAATACCTTAAAAATAAATAATATACAAGTGCGAATATTATTTCAGTAATAGTTATTCCAATCAAGACACAACTGCCATTAGATAATAGATTGTATAATACCTGTATTAAACCAATTTCAACTCCTATTTTCAGAGCGGTAAATAATAATGAGTACAGACTTTTTCCAAAACCATCTAACATTTTTGAAGAAATTACAGAAAATGGAACTGAAATCATTATAATGGTTCCAAAAACTGCTATCCAATAAATTTTTGTTCCCATTCCTGTAATGGAGAAAAAGCCAAATGCATAATCACGGAAAATTAAGAATACGATCATTACTATAACCGTTGTTATAAGGGATACTTTAAGTGCATATTTATACATTTGATTTAATGCATCGAATTTATGTGCACCGAATAAATGACCTGTAACACTCATTAATGCTCTACCATAACCTCGAATAGGTGACATTAATAATGTTTTAAGTTTGTTTGATGTAGAATAAAGTATTGGTCCAATTTCCCCAGTAGTCATTATTAATATACTATTAACAAATGATGATGAGAAAGCCCATAATCCATTATCTAAGAAATTAGGAAGAGCAACTTTGAATATTTCAACAAGTATATATGGTCTGAGTTTAAAGTATTTTTTAGATAAAGGAATTTTTGTTCTTCCAGATAAATATAAGCATATGAAGATTATAAATGGGATAAATGAAGATAAAACAGTAGCATATGATGCTCCTTTAACCCCTAATTTAAAAGTAAAAATAAAAATAGGATCTAATATTATATTTAAAACATTTGATGAAATCATTAATATGGTTGGAAGCCTTGAATTTCCCTCTGCTTGTAATGTTTCAGAAAATAAATTAACAAAAATGAATATATATGCAAAAGTTACAATCGGAATTAAATAATCCCAAACTAAAAGATATGAGTCAGATTGATCTACACTATATAATATTCCTTGAGCAAATAAAGTACAGATTACTATAAAAACCCATATTATATTAGACAAAATCAATCCATGAATCAATGCATTATATGCACTTTCATAATCATCTGCTCCCATAAAACGAGACATTATGGAATTGGTACCCTGACCTATGGAATCACCAAATGAAAATATAAGAGAAACGAAAGGAACTGAAACACCTACAGCAAAAAAAGCATGAACATTTATCTGGGATATCCAAGCCATATCTACAATACCATAAATTGCATCAAAAATACAGAAGGCAATTATTGGTACACTTAAATTCCAGAAAGACTTTTTAGGTAGTGAAACCATATCAACTTTTTCACTCATAATTCTATTTCTACTTTTGCTATATTATAATATTTTCCATTATTTTCAATCATCATATAAGTTGTTTCTATTTTTAAGTTTTAACTTGCTAGATTCATTTTTAAACACTTAATTTCTTAATTTCATTTCTTATACCTTAAAATATTTATAAAATATATTAAATATTATAAAATAAATTAAAATTACAATATTAAATTAATAATTTTATTTAATTTAATTTAAACAATATTATAAAAGATATTTCTATAATAATTTATTCATTATTAATCCATATCAATTACTTATAAAATTAATATCGATTATAAATTTTAGCTTTAATATATGCTTTTTGAAGTTTAAGGAGAATTAAATATGATTGTATTAGATAAAAAATATGTTTTTCATATACCCCTTTACAAATTCGAAAACAATGATTTTGTTTTGATTGATATTAATAATATTCTTGATGATTTAATTAATCAACTAAATCAAAATGGATATGATAGTTTCTACATTATGAACGGGAAAGGATATTATAAATCTCAAGCTTTTGATGAACTATTAATAACTGTTTTCATCTCACAAGAACAATTAAAAATAAAAAATCAAGAATTTCCAGATTCAATTTTTAAAAATTGGTTTAAAAGAAATAATAATATACTTAAACAAGAAGCTTTTGCTTATGAATATGAAAATAATATGTTTATTTGGGAGTTAAATGAAAATTAACTATATTTACAAATTTCAAAATATTAAAATAAAAATATTATTAATTTTGATTATATAAAAAAAATCAATGAAGTAATATAAGAAGTAAAAACATTTGTTTATTGTTTTTTAATAAAAATATTCCCACATAATAAAATATAATTTTTACTATTTACCACATTAAACTTAAGCTTTTATAAAAATTTAATTATGATAAAAATATAAAAATAATTAATTTCTAATTATGTTTATTTTAACATTTTTAATTTAATAATTAATATTTTTTAAAAGGTTTTTCTCATGTATAATAATAAACAAGTTATTGTAATAATACCTGCTAGAGGAGGTTCTAAAGCTATTCCTAAAAAAAATATCAGATTTTTAGGAGATAAACCTCTAGTAGCACATGTTATTACTTGTGCAAAAAAATCCAAATATGTTGATAAGGTAATAGTTTCAACTGATGATACTAAAATACAATTTATAGCTAAACAATATGGTGCTTCAGTTTCTTTTCGTAGTCTGGAACTTGCAAAAGATGATGTGCCACTTGATCCGGTAATTTTTGATGCTGTTACTCGTGAAGAGAAAAAATTAATGGATGAGTTTGATTTAGTTTTCACTATACAACCTACATCTCCTTTACTTAAAACTTCAACTTTAGATCATGCTATAGAATATTTAGTTTCAAATGATTATGATACTGTAATAAGTGCAGTAGATAGTAGAGCTTTAAGATGGGGTTTTGATGAAGATAAAGGTTCATTTTATCCATTATATGAAGAGAGATTAAATAGACAATATTTACCTAAAGTCTTTCAGGAAACAGGTGCTATTTTAGGTACAAAAAGGAAATTTGTTTTGGAAAATTCACGTATAGGTGATAAAATTGGTTTAATCGAAGTATCTCGTGAAGAAAGTGTTGATATCGATTATTATGAAGATTGGTGGGTTGCTGAAAAGATTTTAAATAAAAAAAGGATTATTTTAAAAACCGATGCAAGTAATATTATTGGAACAGGGCATGTATTTAGATGTCTTTCTCTTGCATCTAAGTTAACAAATCATGAAATTGTATTTTTACTTGATGAGAATAAACCTCTTGGAATAGACCTTGTAGCTAATCAAAATTATCCTATTATAACACATAATGGGGATGAAGATATTATTGAAAAAATATTAGAGTTTAAACCTGATATTATTATTAATGATATTTTAGATACTGATGTTGAATATATGGAACAATTAAGAGACTTAGATTACTTTATTATTAATTTTGAGGATATTGGTCCTGGAACTCAATATGCTAATTTAATATTTGATGCATTATATGAACATGAAGAGAAAATTGATAACCTTTACTCTGGACCTGATTATTATATGCTTAGGGGAGAATTTTATTATCACTCTTTTTCTCATATTCAGGAAGATGTAAATGAGTTATTACTTACTTTTGGTGGAACAGATCCTAATAATTTAACTGAAAAAACTATAGATGCTATAATTGAATCTGGATTTGATAAAAGTATAACTGTAATTTTAGGTCTAGGATATTCAAATAAAAGTGGAATTAAAGAGAAATATAAAAAGAATATTAATGTTCGAATATTGGAAAATGTTAAAAATATGAGTGAGTATATGGCTAATGCTGATTTAATATTTACTTCTGCAGGAAGAACTATGTATGAAGTAGCATCACTTGCTGTTCCTTGTATTTGTATGTGTCAAAATGAAAGAGAAATGACCCATACCTTTGGATGTCGAGAAAATGGTTTTATTAATATGGGTCTAGGTGCAGATCTTGAAATAGAAGATATAAAGAAAAGATTTTTAGAGGTTCTAGAAGATTATTCTCTTAGAGTAGAATTATCTGATGCAATGAAAAAGACAGATTTAAAACATGGTTATGAAAATATTATGAATATTTTAAGAATAACTTACAAGGAATTTCTAAAAGAAAAACAAGTTGAAACAGATGATGAGCTTAACTTTAGGTTCTAATTTATTGGATTAAATTATATTTTAATTTATTTTTCTTTAAATTATTTTAAATTTTATTTATTCAGTTAAAGTTTTAAATTTTATTTTATTTTCAGGTGTTAAAATGAGTATTTTTGAAAATGAACCCTTTTTGATTGGAGAAATTGGTGTAAACTATTATGATATAGCTAAATTAAAAAATATTTCTAATATGGATGCTGCAAAATTAATGGTTAAAGAAGCAAAAGAGGCAGGTTGTGATGGAGTTAAATTCCAAACATATAAAGCAGAAACTATAGCAAGCCGTAATTCTCCAGCATATTGGGATTTAAATGAAGAACCAACTACAAGTCAATTTGAATTATTTAAAAAATTTGATGGATTTGGATATGAAGAATATAGGGAACTTGCAGAATATTGTAGAAAAATAGGGGTCATGTTTTTATCTACACCTTTTGACTTTGATTCTGTAGATTATTTAGATGAATTTATGGATATTTATAAAATATCTTCCTCTGATTTAAACAATATCCCATTTATCAAAAAAATACTTACAAAAAATAAACCTATCATATTATCTACTGGTGCATCAACTATGGAAGAGATAAAAAATACAATTGACATTATTGAGGATACTAATCCTAATGTAGATGTTGGTATACTTCACTGTGTATTATCTTATCCAACAGATTATTCAGATGCAAATTTACTTATGATTAAAAATTTAAAAGATACTTTTCCAGATTATGAAATCGGATATTCTGACCATACTAAACCAGATAATCAAATGTTAACTTTAATTACCTCATATCTTTATGGTGCATGTATAATAGAAAAACATTTTACATTAGATAAAAGTTTAAAAGGTAATGACCATTATCATGCAATGGATCCAGATGATGTACGGACATTTAAAGAAAATATTAAATTTGTTAAAACTATTAATGGCCAATATAATAAAGAACCTCTTGAATGTGAAAAACAATCAAGAATTCAAGCTAGACGTTCTATTGTTGCAGCAAGAGATATTTTAAAAGGTAAATCAATTGTAAAAGACGATTTAACATTTAAACGTCCAGGTTCAGGTATTTCACCAGATAAAATTGATTCTGTTTTAGGTAAAACTGCAATAATGGATATTAAAGCAGATGATATTTTAGATGAAAACATGTTTGAATAAAAAAGTAGAATTTTAAGGGATTTTATGACTAATTATCCAGTTATTGATGAATATTTAGATTTATTAAAAGAAAAAAGAGAGTTGTTAAAAGATAAATCTAATAAAGATCAAATAGAAAGTTTAAATTCAAAAATAGAATCTGCTAAAAAGCCAGTAATTTATACTATTGAAAATGTATTAATTAAGATGGGGCTTAAGAAAAGACGAATATTAGCAGATTTCAAGGTTCATATGGTTAGTGATGCTGGTTTAATGGTGGAATTTAGAACTATTCCTTCTATAAAATTTTTAGAAAGATTTGAAAAAGATGTTGGAGGATTTGTTCCTGCTAATTATTGTAGAAATCCTAAAAAATCATTTTATATGTTTAAATATTAAATTTATATTATCTTATTTTTTTAAAATATTATTTAGATATTTTCATATTTTTTTAAAATATTATTTAGAATTATTCATTATTTGTAACTCTTTTAAAAGGATTAATTTTCCCTAGAATTGGGTTTAAAAAATTAAGATTAAAATCAGCACTAATATAATTTATTTAAATTAACACAAGGGTTTGTTGAAATTAGATTAATAGGATTTTAAAAGTTTTACCTATAAATAAAAAAAAATGAAAAAATGAAAGAATAATTTATTTCTTTCAATTATAATTCTTTACAAGCTTTAGCTAATTTTTTTCCTAATTCAAAGCTTGCTTCTTCTTCTTCAGCATTTGGAACAAATGTAATCTCTTGAGAGTCTATTATATCAAATCCACAGGTTGCTAATTCTTCAGCGAGTTTTTGAGGTGCTCCTCCTTTTCCTCCCATTGAACCGAATGTTACTGCTTTCCTTTCAATACCTGTTCTGTTAAATAATAGGCCTTTTAAGTAGTACATAATGTCTCCAATACTTGGATATGGTACATCATTAATGGTAGGATCTCCAATTGCTACTCCTTTACTGGTTAATATACTTTTAACAATTTCTGATCTTTCATCTTCATGTAAAAAGAAAATTTCCACATCATAACCTTCAAGCATTGCACCTTCTGCAATTTCATGAGCCATTTGTTGGGTTGAGTAATGCATAGTATCGTATATGATTGTGATTTTGTCTTCACAAACTCCAGTTGCCCAGTTTTGGTAAGCTCCAATGATTTGCATTGGGTCAGTCCAAATTTGACCGTGAGATGGTGCAATCATTTTAATTTGCTCAAGTAAACCTAATTCCACTACTTCATTTAATTTTTTAAGTACTAATTTTGAGAGTGGAGTGATTAAGTTTGCATAGAATTTTTGTGCTGCATCCATTAAGACATATTCTGGAATTTCATCAGAGAATCTTTGGGTGAAACATAAGTGTTGACCGAATGCGTCGTTAGGGAATAAAATACCAGTTTCATCTGCAAGTAAGGTAAACATACTGTCAGGCCAGTGGAGTAAGAATGCATCTAAGAATGCTAATGTTCTTCCACCAACTTCTAAGGAGTCTCCAGTTCCAACAGTAATAAATTCAGCACCTTCTAAAGCAGGGTAATGTTTTAATAATCCGTTTACTGCAATTTTAGTACAGTAAATTGGTGCATCAGGGAATCTTTTATGTAAATCCACTAAAACTCCAGAGTGGTCTTTTTCAACATGATTTTGAATAATATAGTCAACTTTTACTTCTCTACCTTCTTGAGCAAAAGCATCATCAATACGTGCCATCATTTCTTTGGTTTTTCCAGGATATGCATTATCGATAATTGCTACTTCATCTTCTCCAAATACAATATATGCATTGTAAGTGGTTCCATCTAATGTATAACCATGGTAGGTTCTTAAGTCCCAATCAAGTACACCAATCCAGTATACTCCATCAGCTATTTTTTGCGCATTTGCTTTCATATTTATATCTCCAATTATTGTATAACCATAAAATTAAATATGGTATATGATAATTTCTAATAGTATTATAGAATATTTCAATAAATATATTTTTTTCTATTTTTTCAATAAATTAATCAGTAGTTTCTAATTTTTCACAACCTAAATTTTAGCTTAGTTTTAATATTAATAAATTTATCAACTATTTTATAAGGAAATGATATTTTATAACTTTATTAGCAGATTTTTTTCTATACATCTTTTTTAAAATAAAATTATCTTATTAAATTATAATGATACTTAAAAACCCATTATCCTATTAATTAATTAAGGAAATTTAATAATTCAATTAACTTATTATTTTATTAAGGAAATTTAATAATCCATTCTCTATTAATTTATTAAGGAAATTTAATAATCCATTCTCTATTAATTTATTAAGGAAATTTAATAATCTAATTAACTATTAAATTATTAAAAAAACTTAAAAAATCTATTTAATAGAAATTACTAATGAATTCTATATTTTCATGTTCCAATATTTTTTTACCTATCAAAATTTAAGAAAAATATTTATTTTTTTAAAATATATTTATATAATAAGTAAAATTTTAAAAAGGTTTAAAGAAAAATGTGGTCTATTAAAGATATTGCAGATGTTTTTTTTTCACTTGAAAATAAATATAATTTAAATTATGTAGAAATAGATGGTGTATATTTTTGGCCTTTAATTCGAATGTATTTATATTATGATATTGCACGAAAATTAAATACTTTCGGTTCAGCTCAACAAAAAACATTATCATTGTCTGATAAAATTTTATCATTTCTTCCTTTTGTAAAAAACAGCATATTAAAAAGTCCATATTCTGGTAAATCTGATTTAGATATGATAATTTTCGATCATCCTCGAAAAGTATTATATCAAAACAAGTATCATGATATTTACACATATTTTTTCTGTCAATATCTTGATAAGTATAATAAAAATTATGAGATAATCGAAAGTCCCTATTTAAATAATCATTTTACTGAAAATTCTAGTAAAATCCGTTATAATGATAGAATTTTACTCTGCTCTTATTTTTACAAGAAAACTCATAAGGTCGAATTTACAGAGTCTGAAAGAGAACTTTTAAGACAATTATTAAATGATTTAAGTGTACAATTTAATATGGACTTTAATTATTTGGAGAATGTTATTAAAGAGCATATTCTTAATTTTAAATATGAATATAATAGTTATAAAAAACTTTTAGTTAAAAAGAATCCTAAACAGGTTTATGTTGTTGTTGCATATGAAAATATGGCTCTTGTTGCAGCAGCTCATGACTTAGGGATTGAAGTTTTAGAACTTCAACACGGAACTATTAGTAATTATCATATGGGTTATTCTTATCCTAATGAACATAATAATTTTGATGATGGTGAAAATATAGAATTGACTAATATTCCCTATTTCCCAGATAAACTTTTAACATTTGGAAAGTATTGGGAAAATGCTAGTTTCTATCCAATAGTATTAGAGGATATTTTACCTTTAGGTTATAGCTATTTTGAAATATCTTCTAATGAATTTAAAAATCTTTCTAAAAAGAATAATCAAATACTCTTCATATCCCAGGGGGTAATAGGTAAATATTTATCTCGTTTTGCAGTAGGATTATTTGATAAATTATCTAAAGAAAATAATGATTATAATTTTATCTATAAACTTCATCCAGGAGAGTATGATACTTGGAGAGAAAATTATCCTGAACTTGTAAATGCAGATAAAAATCCTAACTTTACAGTTATAGACAATAGTAAAACTCCACTTTACAAACTTTTTGCAGAAAGTAAATATCAGGTAGGAGCATTTTCAACAGCTATTTATGAAGGTTTACAATTTGATTGTGTAAGTTTTATTGTAGATTTACCTGGTGTTGAATATTTGGATATATTAATTGATGAAGGTATACTTTGTAAAGTTCAATCTCCTGATGATTTAATCTCTAATCTTAATTTTACTCCTAAAGAATATGATAAGGATTATTTCTTTAAGGGGTTTGATGAAAAAATATTCAATAAGATAATTAAATAATTTTTTGGTGATTTTGTGTCTGCTTATAAAAGTTTTGTTGGAAGAATAGGTCTTGTAGGTATTACTAATATTCTTATATCTTTAAGTAGTCTTATTTTTATTCCAATTATTACCAAATCCTTTTCTACTGCAGAATATGGTATGTGGGCTCAGATTTTAACTACTGTTGCACTTCTTCCAAATATTGCTAATCTTGGTCTTCCATACACTATGGTAAGGTTTTTATCTGCAGAAACAGATAAGAATAAATTTAAACAATCTTTTTATCCAATGATTACAATTACAACATTATCAACATTAGTAATATTAGCTATTTTTATTATTTTTTCCGGGCCAATTGCAGGTGCTCTTTTTAATGGAAATGTATATATTTTAGATATTACTGTCTTAATTTCCTTTTTTGCTTGTATTAATTTAATGCTTATTACATATTACCGTACAATTAAAAAAATGAAAAGATACTCGTTATACTTAATTCTTCAAAGTTATATTGGTGTTTTTATATCTATTTATTTAACAGTTAAAGGATATCCTCTTGAAGGTGTTGTATGGGGTTTATTTACAGGTTATTTTATTGTTTTTATATTGATGGCAGTAAATATTATTCATTCATTAGGTTTCGGATTTAAATTTTCTACTTTAAAAGAAGAATTAGTTTTTGCACTACCTACTGTTCCTTCCAATGTATCTAGTTGGATTGTAGATTCTTCAGATAAATATGTTATAGGTATATTCTTAGGTTCTGCTGCAGTAGGTTGTTATTCACCAGGTTATGCTCTCGGTAGTGTACTTTTAATGTTTTTATCTCCTTTTGCAGTTTTACTTCCTACGATACTTCCTGAATATTATGAATCAGGAGATATGGATGAGGTTAATAAGTATATGAAATATTCTATGAAATATTATCTTTTACTTACAGTTCCTGCTGCTGTTGGTTTAAGTGTTCTTTCAAAATCTTTACTTTTAAGTATAACTACTTTTGATATCGCTCAAAATGGTTTTTTCATTACTCCATTTGTAGCTTTAGGTGCAATATTTATGGGAGTATATGGTATTACTAATAATATTTTAATACTTGAAAAGAATACAATGATTCTTGGAAAATTATGGATTTTTGTTGCTCTGTTAAATTTAATATTAAATATTTTTATTATTCCATATATTGGAATACTTGGTGCTGCTATAGCAACATTATTGTCATATGCCTTTGCCTTTATAGTTACTGCAATTAAATCTAAAGAATATATGAGTTTACCCTTTGAACACAGTTCTTCACTTAAAATATTTTTAGCTTCAGCTATTATGGGTTTGATTGTATATATGATTAATCCTATTGGAATTTTTAATATTATTTTAGTTTCAATATTTGGTGCTATTATTTACTTTATAATTATATTTGCACTAAAAACAATTTCTAAAAAAGAGATAAATATGATAAAATCATTTTTCTAAAAAAAATATTTTCATATTTAGATTAATAGATTATTTGAGATATTTGGGGAATTTTATTTATTTTATTAGTGGAATTTTTTCTCTTTTTTTAATTTTTCATAATGTTCAATATTACGTTTTTTAAACTCTTTTGCAGGATGGCCTCCTGCAATAGCATATTTTTCTATTTCTCCTACAACCACACTACCTGCCTGTATAATTGCACCTTCTTTAATGTGGGATCCTCCAAGTATTATTACACGATTTCCTATCCAAACATTATCTTCTATAATAATTTCTTTTGATATGACTGTAGAATCATAGGGTATTGCATCTCCTTCATAATTATGAAAATCGGTTATCATCATACATTCAATTCCTGAATGGAAATTCGAACCAATTTTTACCTTAGCATTTCCTTGAATAGTCATGCCATTAAAATTAACATTATCTCCAAGTATGGTATTAGAGTTAACAATACTTTTACCATTTACCTTAAGGTTTTCACCACATGATAAACATCTAGCTTTAACCCTATTGGTGCACCTTTTTTTCTTAATATCTATAATTTTATTAAAAATTCCCATATTAATCCCATAATTTGAATATTTTTTTTTAAAAGTTTTTATTTATATTTATCTTTTAATTATTATTTTAATTAAATCATTATATTTTTTATTTGTTAAATTTTCTGGCACTTTCAAAAACTTGTGTGATTTGATTTTTCCCCATTTATGGGGACACGAAATTTTTAAGCCTTAATTTTTCTTTATTTTTAATTTAAAAATAGTAAACTTAATATATTAAGTGGAGCTTATATATTTATATGACTAAAACAAAAATAAAAGCTCCATATCAATGTATGGACTTAAAAGAATATAAACTTTTCGATTTTGTACCTGAGTTTTCCGAATTTCGTCAATTTGATGATCTTTCACGTTTTGGTTGTGAAAATATTGATAATAATCTCATAAGATTAGAAAAAAGAGGTAAAATCTATTTTAAAAATAAAATAAGCATTTGCCCAAGTTGTAATTCAACACATACAGTTAAAAATGGAACTTATGAAAGAAAATTATTTTTTTTAAGAATTGGTGAAAAATTATGCACTATTCAAAAATATAAATGTAAAAAATGTGGTAAAGTTTTTTATACTGATTTATCATCTCTTGTTTATGATAATTCTAATATAACATTACCTGTTATTAATTGTATTGAGAATTTATATCAGATTTATGGTGCAAGTCTTCATAAAATACGATTTGACTTAAAACAACAACACAACATTGAAATCTCACATCAAAGCATTGAAAACATATTATTAAGTAGTAATTATCAATTTAACTATGGTAATTGGACTTATTCTGGTTATTATCTATTTGATAGTCTTTGGGTTAAAATTAATGGTATTTGGAACTATCTTTTAGCAT
>OMVX01000069.1 GCA_900314605.1 uncultured Methanobrevibacter sp.
GTATTTTGAGTTATAGAACAATTTCAAGTGTAATTTAAAATAAGTATATATTTTTTTAACTTGATTGAGGGCTTATCAGTTAAATTTTTTACAGCCCCTATTGTCCCACATAAAAATAAGAATAAAAGGTAAAAAAAAGATAAAAAAGAATTTTCTAAAATAATTAAATATAAATATTAGACACTTTAAATTAAAAAATTAATATAGAAAAATAAAGAGAGGTAAAAATATGAAAAATAAAACTCCTGAAGAACTTGCAAGAACAATGGATTTTACATATTTAGATAATACTGCAACAAAAGAGGATATGGTTGTATTCTGTCAAATTGCAAAAGAATGGAATATGTACTCCGTAATGGTTAGTCCATGCTATGTTAAACAAGCTCATGAACTATTAAAAGACAGTGAAGTTAAAGTTGGAACCGTTATAGGCTTTCCACTAGGTACTAATGATAAAAGAGTAAAAGCGTTAGAAGCTAAAATTGCTGTTGAAGATGGTGCAGATGAAATTGATATGGTAATGAATATACCTGCATTCATGAATGAAGACTATGATATTATACGTGAAGAAATTGCTGCTGTAAGAGAAGCAATAGGAGATAAAGTTTTAAAAGTTATTATTGAAACAAATTTATTAAATGAAAAACAAGTTACAAAAATTAGTCAAATAATAAATAAAACTGATGCTGATTTTGTAAAAACAAACACTGGTTTTACAGGAACCAATACATTTAATGAGATGATAACCTATTTACAACTTATTAAAACTGCAGCTAATAAAAAACAAATGAAAGCTTCAGGCGGTATTAAAGATGAAAAAACATGTTTAAGATATTTAGCAGCAGGAGCTACAAGACTTGGAACCTCAAGTGGAAATGTAATCCTAGAAGAATATAAGAATTTACTAGATAACAAAGCATATAAACCTAAAAAAATTATGTTATAATTATTTTTTTAAAAAAAAAAAATTTATTTTTTAAAAATATTTTTTTAATTTTTATTCACATATTTATTTAAATTATTTATTTAAATTATTTTTCTAAAATATTGATTTACCTTATTTTTCTAAAATATTGATTTACCTTATTTTTCTAAATTATTTAATTAAATGATAAAATAATTTATTATTAAAAAATTGTTTAAATAAACCTTATTTTAATTTAATTTAAAAAGTAATCCAAATTAAAATAATTACTTATTTTAAAGAAGATAAAATAATAAAAAAAATAAAAAAAACCTAAAAATAAATACTAATTTTAAAAAATCACAAAATTCTCAAATAAAAAGTTAAAACCATTACTAATTTTAAACAATAAGAAATAAAGAAATAGCTAAAATAAATTTTATAAAAAATAATAAACAGATAAAAGAAGAATCTTAGAAAATAATTAAATATTAATAAAAAATAGGAATGCCATGGGCCGGACTTGAACCAGCGACATCTAGATCTTCAGTCTAGCGTTCTCCCATCTGAACTACCATGGCACATGGTCCGGACGAGATTTGAACTCGTGATCCCCTCCACGTCAAGGAGGTATCATACCCCTAGACCACCGGACCTACATACTTATAATAATATATCAAAATTAATATATAAAGGTTACGATTTTACTAAATAAAAAATTTAAAAATTACAAAAACAGAACAAAATATAGAAAAAAATACCTATTTTTAAATTAAAATCATAATATTAAAGAAATTAAATATTTAAAAAAAAAGTCAAAATAAAACACAATTAAAAATATTAAAAAATTTAAAATAATAAGATGGCCATTTAGAACTGGCCAAACTTATAAAAAAATACATCGTTAAAACTGTAATACAAAAAAACTTTCAAACAAATCTATTTGATAGCTAATTTGATATCTTCAGCTTTGACGGTTTTTCTACCAGCGTGGCGTGCGAAATTAACAGCTTTTTGTGCGATTTCGTCACCTTGTTCTTCTAATGCTTCAGCTAATGCAACTTTTGCGTCATCAGAAATTCTTTGTGCTCCAGCATTTTTTAAGATACGACCGACTGGTGCGATTGGTAATTCACTCATTTTGTCACCTCCAAATAATACTTGTACTACATAGTATATAAAGGTTTCGTAAAAAAATCATTGAAAAACACTCATATTTACTATGTTAAGTAATAATATACTTAGTAGAAATTTTAAAAAAATTTTTAATACTAAGGTAAAAATTAAGTAAAATAATTAAAAGTGATAAGTTAAAATAGAATATTAAAAGAGTAAAAAATTGCAAAATAAATAAAATATAAATTGTTAAAATTTAATATAAAGAATTAATAATTATTTTAAATTAAATCAAAAGACCATATAAAATATATAGATAATATAAAAAATTTTATATTCAATTTACAGTTAAATATTAATTAAATATTCTATATTTTAATAATTAAAAATCGAGAAGGGAAATCTTATTAAAAAAAGCTTTAAACTTCTTTAAATTTTTTAAGATTTCCTCATTTTTTATTGAGATAAAATTTAAGAAAAATTATATAAACTTTATCTAAACATAAGATAAAAATTTAAAAAAATAAATTATAAAATAATAATTATTCTATAAAAATATTAAAAAATAAAATTTTAAAAAGAAAATTGAAAAAAATAAAAAATCTTAAAAAAAATTAAAAAATATTAGAAAAATTAATGTGAAAAATAAAATGAAAATAAAATGAATAAAGAAATTGAAAAAAAAAGTTTATAAAAAAATATAATATATATAATTAATCTATTTTTTCACCAATTAAATAAGTACTTGTTGTTTTTGTTATTTTAACTTTTATAAAGGTACCGATTTCTGCATTATCTACTACAACAGGTAAATAAGAGTCAGATTTGCCAATATATCCACCTTTTGAACCTTTCTGAACAATAAGAATATTTAAAACTTTTCCTAAAAGATGTTTATTTTCATCATTTGTTATTTTTTCTTTAATTTCAGATAGCTTTTTTGATCTTTGTTTCATTAGACTATGAGGAATTTCTTCAAGTGATGATGAAAGTGCACCTTCCCTGTGTCTATATTTAGATAAATGTATAAGATTTGGTTTAATTTCTTCTAAAAGATCAATTGTTTTTTGAAAATCTTCATCTGTTTCAGTTGGATATCCTACAATAATGTCTGTTGCAAGTGTAATCTCTGGTATGGAATTTCTTATTTTTTTTACAAAATCAAGATATTCTTCAATGGTATGTCTTCTGTTCATCTCTTTTAGTACTTTATCACTACCAGTTTGAACTGGTAAATGTATGAATTTATATACATTAGGTAACTTAAAAGCATCGATTAATTCATCAACATCATCGAAAATATTTTTAGGGTGCATCATTCCAACACGTATTCTAAAATTTCCATCTAAATTAGCCACTTCTTTAATTAAACTTGATAGTTTTTCACCACTATCATGACCAAATGCTGCAGTATCTTGAGCTGTAAGTTCAATTTCAACACAACCAGAATCAATTGCTTTTTGAGCTTCAGCTTTAATCTCACTTATAGGATATGAATGAAGGGGTCCACGTGCAAGACGAGTACAACAAAAGCTACATACACCTAAACACCCTTCACAAATTTGTATAATATGGATAAATGGATCATCTTTAATTTTATTAAGACCAACTTTAGAATCTTTTGTAAGGCCAGTTTGTCTTAAAAGCTGACCTTCTAAACTTGCATTAACAACATCAACTGTTTTATTTAATTGATGAGGCCCAATCCAATTAGTTGAAATGTCTGCTATTTTATCTAATTTTTTTGGGTCTATCTCAACCATACAACCACTAACTACAACTTTTTTATCAGGGTAATTTTTTTGTAGTTTCTGTATTCTAGTTGTAACTTTATTTTCAGTAGGCTGTTTAACATAACAGGTATTTACAATAATAACATCTGCATCTACAATATCCTCTACAAGTTCCATACCTGCATCAGATAATTTCCCTGCCATAATTTGTGAATCTGCCTTATTGAATGTACATCCAAATGTTTCAATAGCTACTTTAACTTGATTCATAATAAACACACAAATAAAAAAAATTATTACTAAAAAAAATATTAATGGTTATTGTTCATAATCTGATTTTATTTTAACAATATTTTCGGTTAAATTATAATCATAGGTTTTTAAGTTAATAGTTTTAGTGTAAACCCTTTTAATAGTATCTGCCTTAGCAGAACCTGTAGTAATCTTTTTATTATCAGTTTTTATAATGTGAACTTTAAGAATATAATTTTCAATTTTTATAATATCATTAGTGTTTATCTCAAAATCCCTATCTACATCAAGTTTATACGATTTGACCTTACCATGAAAATCAATTGAAAGACCAATTCTTGCAGGAATTTCAAGAGATGAAGCCCAAATAGTTTTAATTTCAGAAACATATTCGGAATTTACTCTTTTTTCTTTATTTTCAATGGAATTAATTTTTACCTGACCTTTATCAATAAGTAAAACATCCCCTACTTTTAATTTTTCATCAGGATATAAATCTATTGAAGTTTTAGTGGATTTTTCATTTTCACTAACAATTAATCTACATGGGATAGGTTTATGATGTGTAACTCTGTCCTTAAAAACATGTTCACAATCCTTACATTTTAATAAATAATCATTAATTTGTTTTTTATGTGAGGTTAATTCTTTAGATTTTAATACTGTTACCTCATTAGATCCGCATATCGGACATTTCATTTCTCTATCTCCTATAATAATATAAAATTTTTAATATAATCATTTTGTTTTTTATAATAATTAAAATATATAATATTTGTTTATAATAATAAAAAATTATAAGAATTGTTTATACAATAAAAATTAATAAACCCTCTAAAATTAGTTTTTAAAATTAATAATTTAAATAAAAAAATCTTAAAGATTACAAATGTATTTATTTAAATTTTGTCTTTATTTTTTAAGTGATGGTTTACAAGTCCACCATCTTCTAATATTTCTAACATAAAATCTTTAAAAGGTTCAAATTCTTGACTTTCACCAGTTGTTTCATTAGTTATAATACCTGAAGATAAATCAACAAGGAGGATATCTTCATCTTTAGCTTTAATATTAGATTTAATTACAGGTAATCCTATATTAACAGCATTACGATAAAAAATTCTTGCAAAAGATTTTGCAATAATTGCATCTACACCAGATGTTTTAATTGCAACTGGAGCTTGTTCTCTAGAAGAGCCACAACCAAAATTTTCACCAGCAACAATTATATCTCCTTTTTTAACATTACGGGTAAAATCTGGTCGTTCACCTTCAAGTACATGATCTGCTAAATCTTGAGGGTTAAAGGTACGAAGATACCTACCAGGTATAATTAAATCAGTATCAATATTATCTGTAAATTCCCAAACTCTTCCATGAATTTTTTCCATTTTAATCACAAAAAAATTATTTAATAAATATATTTATATTTAAAGATATTAGGTATTTTTTATATAAAAAACTATTGTTAAATAAATTAAAAAAAAAAAAAAAAAAATATAAAGAAAAAATCAAAGTTCATAATTTTAATAATTATTAAAAAATAAATAAGTATAAAATAATAGTTAAAATATAAAAAACAAGCTAATTATTTTTCAATAAATTCAAAACCATGATTTTGTGCTCTTGTTGTAAAGACAACATCCCCTTCTTCCTCGGATAGATATTCTTTTGTTGCTTTAACAATATCTTTATTATTTTTATCATAAACCGTATAAATAGCAGGACCAAAAGAACTCATTCCAACTCCATAAGCTCCACAATCTCTCATATAATTCATTAGATTAATTAATTTAGGTGGTTGAAGTGAAAGTTCAACTTTTTTAAAGCCTTTACTTTGTATTTGATCTATACAATATCCAAATTCTTCAATTTGTCCTTCAAGTAAAAAAGGTATAAGATTCATAAAAATAATATGAGACATTTGTTCTACTTCAGTTTTAGGAATAGGACAATATGTCTGGAAAAAATTAATTTCCCTTTGTCCATTAATATGTTCATTATCTCGTGGAATAGCAACTAAAATATCCCAATCTTCTGGAAAATCATAATGTCCTAATAACTGTGGAGGCTTAACATCACTAGCAGAAGAGGGTAAAAATTCACTTTTATCTTTTAAACTGTGTCCTCCATCAACAATAAAACCACCATAATCAAAAGAAAAAGTACCTATTCCAGAAGTACCTCCTCTACCAACTATACTGGAAAGTTTAAAAGAATTCTCATGAATATCCATTGTTTCAGTTATGATTTTAGCAGTTGCTAGAGCAATTTGAGTTCCAGAACCTAAACCGGAGTGAGCAGGATAAGTTTGAAAAACTTCAAAATCAAATCCTGTTTCTATATCATAGAATTTACGTATTTTCTCTGCTGTTTCAATAACTTTACTTTGACATTCAGGTTTTGCATCAATTCCTACATCATTTTTAAAATCAACTGTAATCTTGTTTGAATTAGATTCTATTCCCTTTAAAATTAAATTCGGTTGATTTATAGTAAGCCCAATTCCACCGTCTGTTCGGCCATATTCTCCACTCATATCAATTAAACACATATGAAGACGGGAGGGCGTCTTTATAATCATTATAAGTGTCCTCAAACATTTTATAGATAAATAAATTAAAATTAATTATTTTCTAATAATGAAAAAAATAATCCTATTAGATTTATCTTTACTTTGTAATTTTATATAAATAATAACTTTTAAAGTTTTCTATATATTTTTTCTAACTAAAGGGCATAAAAAGGGGGATAAATAAAATTTTAAAATTAATATAGATTGAAAATAAAATAAAATAATTAGATTAGTAAAAACTAAATTTATAATACTAATATATTAGAATAAAGTTTTCAGATAAAAATTTAAAAATTAAATGAAATATTAATTAATTAAAAAAAAATATAACATTATATAAACATAGATCTAGTCTTTACTAATCGCATCAAAATATATAATTTTCATTATTAGGGAATTTTTGAATTTAGATTTATATAATATTTCAAAATTAATTGTTAATTAAAAAAAAAACAATAAAAAACCTATGAATGTAGAGATGAAATAGAATAAATAAAAAAAAATAATGGAAAAATAAGAAATTATTGGAAAATATTATTTAATAATTGAAGATGGGTCATGAATAGGATTTAGTAAAATCTAATTAAACAATTTTATTATATTTAATTTAATATTAAATATTTTTTAATTTTATAGATATTTTTTCCAATTTATCTTACTACTTTAATTTTACCATTTTTTCTAGATTGTTTATATGTTTTTGTGTTTTTATAAGTTACAGTAAATCTGTAAGTACCTTTTTTATTAAGTTTACCTCCCCCACATTGATCAGCATGGTTATTTATAGAATTACAATCTATAAAAGTACAATTACCCCCATTGTAAACTGAAACTGCTCTAGTAAAATCTATAATTTATATAAAAAAAACAATTATCTCTAAATTAAACCATTGAGAGTTAAACTCATAAATGCATCCTCATCTAAACCTTCATTTGATTGGTATTTATCACATATACTACAATCAATAGGGTCTTCATAATAGTCACAACCATTATCCTCACGAGGATTATAATGTATACATGTTTGTTGAATTTCTTCATTTGATACCATATATTCACCCTTTTGAAATTTAATTTAAAAATCATTATAGAAATTAAATATGAATCTCTAATAACTTTTATATAAGTAATTAATCTTTTTTAATTAATTTCTAAATTTAATTTCTACATTAATTATATAATATCTTATATATAAATTTACATGAAAAAAATTATTTAAAAAAAAAAATCAATAGATTTAGCTAAGAAATAAGATTAAACTAAAGAATAAAAATATTAGTAGATAAAAACAATGGAGAAATAAATACAATTAAACTAAGAACCATATAAATAGTTTCTATTTTCAGAATAAATTCTATTATAATATTATCTATTAAAAAAAAGAATAAAAAAAGAATAAAAAATTGAATATGAATATCTAAACTTTAGAATCAATCATAGTCAAACCTTCTTTATCTGGCTGATCTAATACTGATTTAGTACTTTTAAGACCAAATAACATTGTAGATAAGTTATGTAGTAATGAGGATGTACCTGGAGAAATTACTCCTAATATTCCTAATCCGATTAAGGTACTGTTAAACATAACAATATGTCTATAATTATTATTGATCTTATCAATCATACCTACAGATAATAATCTGAGTGTAATTAAATCATATAAATCATCAGAAAGTAGAGAAATATCCGCTACTTCTCTTGCAATATCTGAAGAATTTCTCATTGCAACGGAAACATCTGCAGCAGACAATGCAGGGGAATCATTAATTCCATCACCAACCATAATAACCTTATGGCCTTCTTGCTTGATATCTTGTATAATATGAGCTTTGTCTTCTGGTAAAACCTGTGATTGATAATTAGTTATACCTAACTCTTCAGCTATGGTTTTAGCAGCATTTTCACTATCACCAGTTAACATGACAATATTAGTTATTCCTAATTCTTTAAGTTTAGAAATAACATCTTTTGCTTCATCACGAACAGGATCATCTATACATAATATACCTTGAAGTTTACCTCCAATAGCAAGATAAATTACGGAATATTTATCAACATTTTTATTAATAATATTCTCCTGGTCTTTAGTGAATATTATACCTTCATCTTCCTCAACAAAATGTCTACTTCCAATAATAGCTTTTTCACCATAATATGTTGTGGAAATTCCATGAGCTACAATGTATTCAACTTCACTATGTTCTTCTTCATGATATAAACCTTCTTCAGCAGCTTTATTTACAATTGCAGTAGCTACACTATGTGCAAAGTGTTCTTCAATACATGCAGAAATTTTTAAAACATCTTCTCTAGAGTATTCTCCACAAGGAATAACCTTTACAAGAACCGGACTAGCATTAGTTAAAGTACCAGTTTTATCAAAGACAATAGTATCTGCATTAGCATATGCCTCAAGATGTTTTCCACCTTTAATCATCATCCTATTATTAGAAGCCTCATTCATTGCTGAAATGACTGAAACAGGAGTAGTTAATTTAATAGCACATGAGAAATCAACCATCAATACAGATAAAGCTTTAACTGAATTTTGTGTAATAAGATAAGTGAGGGCAGTAGTAAGTAAACTATAAGGAACAATATTATCTGCTAAATTTTCTGCTTTACTTTGAATACCTGCCTTAAGCTCTTCAGAATCTTCAATCATATCAATGATTTTATTAAGTCTAGTTTCATCATTAACAGAAAGAACCTCTATAGCAAGAGACCCTTCTTCAATAACAGTACCTGCATGAACAGTTCTTCCTGCTGTTTTATGTACAGCTAAAGATTCACCAGTCATAGAAGATTCATTAATCATTCCGTCTCCATCAGTAATAACACCATCTACCGGAATTATAGAACCTGTTCTAATTCTAATAATATCATGTTTATTAATCTCAGATAATGGGCATAAACTTTCTATTTCATTACCCTCATCATCTGTTTCGATTTTCCATACATTATCAATATTTAATGCTAAACTACTTTTTAAAGAATTTTTAGTTTTCTGCATTGTATATTCTTCTAACAGATCTGAAAGAGATAATAAAAACATCATAGAACCGACAGAACCATAATCTCTATGATATAAAGAAGCTGCAACAGCTGTTCCATCAAGTAATGCTACATCCGGACGGAAACTAAGAAGACTATCTAATCCTCTATAAATAAAACCAGATGCATGGTAAAGAAGCATTAATCTCTTTAAAGGTATAGGTAAAATTAATCTAAAAATAAATCTTTGAATCATTTTTTTAGATAACTTGAAGAAAAAAACATCAGAAAGTTCAGCTGAAATTATTTGGTCATTAGCTTTTCCATCAAAAAGATCATCTTTAGAGATTTTATCCAAAATCCTTAAAATATCTTCTTTTTTATTAATATCATTATATAATATTAAAATACTACCGTTTTTATGAGAAATTTTAACTTCATCAATAAAATCATATTGAGATAAAGTTTCAGTTAGACCATAACCTTCTTCTTTTGTAAAAATATCTCTACCTACACGGACTCTTAAACGAGTATTTTTATCATAAACTATTTTATAAATCATGTTCTAACCTATAAAATTATTTTTTGTTAATCAGATAAATAAAAGTTAAATAAATAATAAATATCAATAAATAACTTATACTTATAAAATTAAATTATAAAAACTAAAATCAAAAACAGAAAAAATTCTAATTAATAATTTAAAGATTATTAAATCTTAAAAATATTAAATAATAAAAAATTAATTAAAAATAAAATAATTAATCTATTCTTTAGTAGTATCCACAACTACAGCTTCTGTTTTTTCAGCTGTTGCATCAGTACGAATATCTTCTGCATTATCTTTAATATCTTGAATAGATTCTTCTATTTCACTTTTACAAGATAAAACTTTTGCCATAGATTTAGATGCAAGTTCTTTAGTTTTTGCAGATTTTAAGATTTTCATACCAACAACTGCTGTAGCCATACCACCAACAAAAATTAAAGCATGTTTATGTTCAATACAACGGTTGATAATATCTTGTCTATTCATAATAAACCTCCATATAAATTATAAAAGAAATTTAAATATTAAAAATTACTTAGTTTAAAAAAATGAATTTTAACTTCAATAATTTCTAAAAAAAAATATAATATGTTAGAAGATTTTAATTAAAAATTTTTTAATAAAAATCATAATTATATATAAAATTACTAATATATAAACATTTAACTATTAGTAAAAAAGGCTTTGTCATTTTGTTAGTTGGGATTTTATTTTTTTCATCCATCCATTTTTTCTGTTGAAAATTTGGTTAAATATGCCTTGTTCTGTTCTAAATCT
>OMVX01000054.1 GCA_900314605.1 uncultured Methanobrevibacter sp.
TCTATTTTAACTCATAGAACAATTTCAAGTGTAAATTAAAATAAGCATATATTTTTTTAAGTTAATTGAGGGTTTATCAGTTAAATTTTTTACAGCCCCGAAATAGAAAACTTTTAACGACGTATGAAAAAACTTAGACATTATATAAATAATTAAATCAATTTAAAATAAAAAAAATAGTAAAATAAATAAAAAAAATAATAAACTTAATTAATATTTCTCCATATGAATCTTAGATTCATCATATCTATTTTCAATATTTTTCAAATCAATAGGATAACCTAAACTTACAATAGAAAAAGGAAGAACATGTAACGGTAAATTCAAACAATCTTTAACATATGAGATTCTATCCCCATCAGGATATAAACCTAACCATACGCTACCTACACCCTGATTAGTTGCTTCAAGTAATATATTTTCTGTTGCAGCAGAAAGATCTTGAGGAAACCATGCTCTAGTTTTTTTAAGTTTATCTAGATTAGCTAAAACTACTATTAAAGTATTTGCTCCTTTAGCACAAGATGCATATTTACTCATTTTAGATAAATTTAAAATCATATCCTTATTTTTAACAACAATAAACTCCCAAGATTGAGTATTTAATGCAGAAGGAGCTTGCATAGCAGCAGCTAATATTCTTTTAATTATATCATCTGATATATCTTCATCTGTATAAGAACGGATACTTTTTCTTCTAAAAATCAAATCACTAACCATATTAATACCTATAATAATTATTATTAAAAAAAAGTGGGTTATAAATTAAAAAAAGTTATAAATTTTCTTAAAATATATTCAAAAAAATAAAAAAGATATTAAAATTCTAAAAAATATCATTAAATCTAAAATTGCAAAAATCTCATAAAAATATACGATTAGATAAAAAAAATAATCTAGAACATTATTATAAAATAAATTTAATAGATAAATTCTTATCTAAGAAAATTCTTATCTAAGATAACTTCTTATCTACTTATAATTATTCAAAAAATCATTTATTCATCTAACTTTGGAATACCTGTTATTCTGAATCCTCCAAATGGAGATTTATATTTAATATTTAATCCAATAAGAAGTGGAGTAACTACTTCAATTAATTGAGCTTTTTCTAATTTACCTGCATCTATTACTCTAATACCCGGTATTTTTTCAATTAATTCTGTTGCAATTTCTTTAGATTTTTCATCATCACCAGCAATAATACAATCACAATCAATTTCTTCTGGAACATTTAATAAAAGACTATTACTTAAATTATTAAATGCTGCAATGACTTTTACATCCTCACCTTCAAGGATTTGTGCAGTTCTTTCAGCTGCAGAACCTTCAGGTAATTTAAGAATTCTTGTAACTTGACCACCAATTGCTGTTTCTAAAGGCACAGTTGCATCTAAAAAGATTTTACCTTTAACAAAAGGTTTAATAGTTTTTAAAGTTGCAGTTTGTGCTTGTAGTGGGACAGTCATAATAAGAATATCTCCCTCTTTAGCAGCATCTTCATTAGCCATACCTTTTATATCAACATCATAATCTTTTAACTCTTCTAAAGTTTCTTCAACAATTTTAAGTGCCTTTTCCTCTTTACGTGAACCAACTATTACAGATTCACCTGCTACTGCTAATCTTTTTGCAATACCTAAACCTTGAGAACCAGTTCCTCCAATAACACTTACTACCATATAATCTACCTCCATGAATATAAAAAAATCAATATTCCATATTAATTATATGAATTAATAATTAATATTAATATTATATATTAATATATTATATTATATCTAAAAATAATATTTTAAATCTTACTATTTGAACATATTTATGAAAATAATAAAAAAAATTAAAAAAAATATATTATTAATAAATTTAGAAAAATCTGTAAAGGGATTAATATAAAAAAGTAATCTAAACAAATAATACAATTATCTAAATATAAAAAATATATGAAATAATAATATAAAAAAATCAGACAAATAATATTATAAAAAAGAAATAAAATTAAGTCTGAAAATAATTTTGTAGTTGTTTAATAAATATTTAAAATAAAAAAAAATTAATGATAATATTTTATAATTGTGATTCTAATGGAATATAGAGAAATATTAAATGAAATTAAGCCTGATAAAGATGAAAAAATAAAATTAAATAAGATCACATCTAAAATAATTAATAGTATAAACCAAATATGTATTGAAGAAGGGCTTAATGCAAGAGCAGAGGCAGTAGGTTCAGTTGCAAAAGAAACATGTCTTAGAGGAAAGTCTGATATTGATATTTTTATAGTTTACCCCCTCCATACACCATTAGAAGTTCTAAAAGAAAAAGGTCTTGAAATAGGGTATAAAATAAGTGAAAAATATAATGGTGTAGCTAATGAACATTATGCATCTCATCCATACCTTACAAGCCTTATAGAAGGTTATAATATTGATTTTGTTCCATGTTATAATATTAAAGATGCATCTGAAATGGAATCTGCAGTAGATAGAACAATACTTCATACAAAATATATAAAATCACACTTAAAAAAGGAACAGATTGATGAAGTATTACTTTTAAAAAGGTTTATGGACTGTGTAGGAGTTTACGGATCTGAATTTAAAGTAGGTGGATTTGCAGGATATTTATGTGAAATCCTAATTCTTAAATATGGTAACTTTGAAAATCTCTGCTTGGAAGTTTCAAACTGGAAGTATAGAACAGTTATTGACCTTGAAGAATATGGTACCTCCGAATTATTTGATGAACCTTTAATTGCAATAGACCCAACAGATAAAAATCGTAATGTTGCAGCAGCACTACGTAAAGATAAAATGGAAGAATTTATATTTGCTTGCCGTAACTTTTTAGATAGTGAAAATAAATTAGATTACTTCTATCCAGTCAAAAAAGGTAATTTAAGTAAAAATGATATTAATGAAAAATTTAATGAACTTGGAGATAAAACATATATTATTGAATTTAATATACCTGATGTACCCTCTGATACCCTTCATCCTCAACTTAAAAAAACTGAAGAGTCATTAAAAGAAAAAATTGTTGAAGAAGATTTTGATGTATTTAAAAGTGGATATTGGACAAATGAAAAGGATAAAGGTATATTAATCTACCAGATGAATGTTTCCAAATTAAATAATATTAAAGTTCATTATGGTCCAAAAATATGGGCAAAACAAGCTTGTACAAACTTTAAAAATGCTAATGGTAATAAATGTTATGTTTTAAATGAATTTTTAGTTGTAGATAAAAAAAGAGAATTTATAAATGTTACAGAATTAATTGAAAACATATTCACGCCAGAAAATATTTTTAAAATTAAAATTGGAAAAAATCTAAAAAAGATAGCCTTAAATACATTTAATATTTACTTGATTGAAAATTATTTAAAAACATTGAAAAAAGAGGATTTAGAAGAATTTTTAGATTTTTTAGATGATTTTTTAAATCCAGGCCAACATACAAGAAGATAATTATAAATAGCAAAGAAAAAATGTCAGAATTTGAAAAAGAAAAAAAATATTGACAAGAAAATAAAATAAAATAAAATAAAAGGATATTAGAAAAAAGTTTAAAATAATATTATATAAAAATAGATTTAATTAATTTTTATTTCTTTACTGCAACTTCTTCATCTTTTCTTTCATGTACAAACTTTGGAACAGCATATTTAAATGGATCAAAGTTTTCACGGTTTTCTACTTCAACACATTTCATACTTACCTTAGAATGTAGGGAACTTGGAAGTCTTAATATACGTTTTATATCAATAGATACTTTAGCGTCAATAGTTGCAAGGTTAACATTTGCCATAGCATTAACAATATTATTATATCTTCTAGGGCCAATATTCCCCTTAAACAGACCCCAAGCATCTTCATCTAAAAAGTGTCTAAATTTAATAATATCCTTAAGTAATTTTGGATTTATTCCATCAATCTTTTCATTTCCTTTTAAATGTTGGATATTATATTTTACTCTATCTGTAAATATTTTATGATAGCCTATAGGTAGTGTAAAGTGTTGAAAATTAAAGTTACTTGCAGCCATACTCGGATCAGGATTAGGATAGCTACTTTTAGGAACAGTTGCTCCTGCAACATATTTTAAAACCTCACCACGCAAATCACTATCTGCAAGCATCATATCCTCATCTAATATACGTATATGATAACCTCTACCAGAATAAATAAGATGTATATTTTTTAAACCTAAATCACCATCTAAAGTATCTATAAGATTATTAACAATTTCAAGTGATTGACCTAAACACTCTTCACATACCTCTCCTTCATCACATGAACAAGAACGTATAGGTAAATCTTTTGCATCTACATCAAAAACATATTCTGCTTTCTGCCAATCCTCACGTGAACGAGGATTCCTATAATATGCAATTGATATATAAGCTGCAAATGGAGATTTACTTTTAAGAAATCTCCTTAAAAAATCAGGATTTTTAAAAACCTTATATCTGTCATTTGGTCCACGGCCATAATGGTCAAAACCGAATTCTCTCCTTGGAAGTTCATCAGTTATAAAATCAGGTAAATCTTTTAAATTCCATTCTTCTCTGTAAAACTGTTTACGCTCTTTAACACTTGATTTACCAAACATTTAATCACCACCACTAGAATTGGAATTATTTCCAGATTGATTAGAATCAGGTAATTTACCTTCCTTTTTAAGATTCCATTTAGCACGAGTATAATATGATAAAGGATTATTAATACCTTTACAACCTTTATCTTTTTTACATAATTGAGGAAGATGGATCTTAACCTTTTCACAACTCATTGGGGTATACCATTTAGTTTCACCTTCATGTTCAAGACTTACTTCACTATGCATTCCAAAACCAAGCTTTGAGATAATATTTATCTTTTCCTGTGGTTGATCTTCAAATAGTGGTGGTGTACAATTATCTGCTGCTTCAAAAATTAAAGGTAGAATTTCACGTTCTGTAATATCTAAATTCTTATCTATATCTGATACCTTAATATTTGCCCCTTCATTTGCAAAAATTCCAGGATATAATCTTGCATAAGATGCAAAACTAGTTAAAAATAATACAATAGCATCATTACGGCCACCTGAGGATACACCTTCAATAGTGTTTTTTATACATGGGGGAAAGGCTTCTTTTACAAGTTTACCAATTTCCATATATCCTCCAGGACTATTAACATTAGCATAAAATGTACTGTATTTAGTCATCTCTTCATCAATGGTTTTTTCTATCTCATCTGCTAAGGTTAAAATACTTGGATGAGGTTCAATTAGATGAGATTTTTCTTGAATATTTTGAATATACTCTTCAGTTTTCTGCATTATAAGATTTTTTAAGACCTCTTCTTTAACATTATCCCCCACAAGGACATCATACATTTTACTTACCGATCTATCTTCAAACTTATCCTCAAAGCGATAAATAAATTCATCCCTATCTAAAATAACTTCACCATTATCTATAAGTAAATCAGTAAGAGATAATTTTTTACTTGATATAATATCTTTAAGGAAAGTCCACTCAACAGTACCTGAAACCATAAGCTCACCTAATATATCTTCAGTTAATTCCCTTTTTTCAGATAACATTAAAGACCCTAATCTATCTTCGATAATCTGACCTTGGGATTGTACAAATAATCTCATTTCACGTGAATTAAAATTAAATTTATATGCAATAGCCTGTGCAGTTAAATGAAATACAATAACATCATAAAAACTAATATCCTCTACAAAAAGATATGCATAATCATGAGAATTATACTCTTTATTGTTTTTTCGCTCAATATACCATTTAATCCTTTTAAGTGCCAAATTAATAATATTTTCAGGAATGTAAGATTCATCAGAAAGGTTCTGATGTGGAGAAAAAGAGATAATATCAACTAATCTACTATCTACATCAAAAACTATTGATAAATCAGCTTGATTTCTTACAATATTTAAAGCTTCGTCACAAAAAGGATTTAAAAATGAACTTTCCACCATATATGATAATCTATAATTTATATAATAAAAAATTATTTATTTAAAAATAAAATAATCAAAAATCTAAAAAAATAATATAAATCATTGAAATATATATAAAAAATTAATTATAAAAGTAAATAAGAAATTGTTTTATACTATAAAAATCTTATTTTAATAGTTTATCTTTGCTTGTCTCCACCACATGCTGCACAAATAATTGATAAAAATATGAAAACACAAATAAATTCAATTATCAAATTATCACCCCAAATTTTAAAATAATAAATAATACTAATAGACTTTAATATTAAATCAATTCTAATTTTATTATTAGACCCTAATCAAATAAAACTCTAATTTAATAGGAATTAATATTAAAATCAAAAATTTTCTAATAATACCTAAAAATTAAATCAGTATTATTTAAAGAAAAATAGCTATAAAATTGTTTAGAATAATTGAAAAATCAACATGACACATATTCATAGCCCCAATATTAATATTAAATAACATATCATATAAAGTTTTATAAAAATATAATTTAATGGAAAAATTCAAAATATTATAAATATATTAGTTTCTCAAAAAAGTTATAACTAAAGATAAATTTATTCTGATAATAAAACTATGATAATAAAAGTAATTAAGAAGATTAAAGGTAATAAATATGAATATTAAAAAACAATTATCTCTTGAATTAAAAATAAGTGAAAACCAGGTAAATAATGTTATTAAATTAATTGATGATGGAAATACCATACCTTTTATTGCAAGATATAGAAAAGAAATGACAGGTTCATTAGATGATGAGATACTTAGAGAATTTCAAGAAAGATTAACTTATATTAGAAATCTTGAAAGTAGAAAAGAAACCATACTTAAAAGTATAGAAGAACAGGGAAAACTAACAAGTAAACTTAAAAAATCTATTGAAGAAGTATTAACATTAGTTGAACTGGAAGATTTATATTTGCCTTATAAGAAAAAAAGACAAACACGTGGAACTAAAGCAAGAGAAAAAGGTCTTGAACCTTTATCAGATATCATTTTAGAGCAGAATATAACCGAAGATATTGAGAATATTGCTACAGAATATTTAAATGATAAAGTCACAAGTACTGTAGATGCTATTGATGGAGCAAAAGACATAATAGCTGAAGGTATATCTGACAATGCTAAATTCAGAAAATATATTCGTAACAATACATATAAATTTGGATTAGTTGAAGTAAAAGCAAAGGATAATACTGTTGAATCTGAGTATGAAATTTATTATGATTATAAGGAAAAAATTAGTAAAATAGCTCCACACAGGGTTCTTGCAATTAACCGTGGTGAAAAGGAAGGAATATTACAGGTTAAAATTACTAATGATGATGAACGTATGAAAGCTTATATTAAAAAAGGAATCCTTAAAAATAATAAATTTACCTCTGATATAATTAGTAGTTCTATTGATGATTCATATAGTCGTTTAATCAAACCTTCAATTGATAGAGATATACGTTCACAACTTAAAGAAGAAGCTGAAGAAAAATCAATAAAAGTTTTCTCTAAAAACCTTGAACAGTTACTTTTACAAAGCCCAATAGAAAATAAAATTGTAATGGGATGGGACCCTGCGTTTAGAACCGGTTGTAAAATAGCAGTTATTAATCAAACAGGAAAATTATTATATCATACAGTAGTCTATCCTACTGCTCCTCAAAATAAGGTTTATGAAACTAAAGAGAAATTATCTAAAATTATTAATGATTTTAATATAGATTTAATTGCACTTGGAAATGGTACTGCTTCACGTGAATCAGAAGAAATAATTGTCTCAATGATAAAAGAATATAATCTTTCATGTAAATATGTAATTGTTTCAGAAGCAGGGGCAAGTGTATATTCTGCTAGTAAACTTGCAGATGAAGAGTTTCCAGATTATGATGTAGGTACTAGAAGTGCAATATCTATTGGAAGACGGCTACAAGATCCACTTGCAGAACTTGTTAAAATCGACCCTAAATCCATTGGTGTAGGACAATACCAACATGATATGAATCAGAAACATTTAAATGAATCTCTTAAAAGTCTAGTTGAAACGGTTGTAAATCGTGTAGGTGTAAATCTTAATACTGCTTCAAGTTCACTGCTCCAATATGTTTCTGGAATAAGTAAAACAGTAGCTGTAAATATTGTAAAATATAGAGAAGAAAATGGTAAATTTAAATCCCGTAATGAGATTAAAAATGTCAATAAATTGGGAGATAAAACCTATGAGCAATGTGCTGGTTTTATGAAAGTTCCAGATAGTGATAATCCTTTAGATAATACTACAATACATCCAGAATCTTATAAGGTTAGTGAAAAATTACTAAAAAAACTTGGTTACAGTCTAGAAGATATTGGAAATAATGATTTAAAATTAGATAATTTAGATTATAAACAGTTGTCAAGTGATTTATCTATAGGTGTAGAAACATTAGAAGATATTGTAAAGGAATTTAAAAAACCTGGAAGAGATCCAAGAGAGGATATGCCAGAACCTATTTTAAAAGATGATGTACTGGAAATAGAAGATCTACAAGAAGGGATGATATTAAAAGGTACAGTTAGAAATGTTATAGATTTTGGAGCATTTGTTGATATTGGTGTTCATCATGATGGTCTAGTACACATCTCTGAGTTAGTTGAAAATCAATTTGTAAAACATCCTTTAGATATTGTAAGTGTAGGAGATATAGTTGATGTTAAAGTATTAAGTGTAGATTTAAAGAAATCTAGAATCAACCTCTCCATGATTTTATAATTCTAATTTTTACGGATAGCTAAATATGACTCCTTAGGGGCATACCAGTCAAAAGATTCAAAATATTATTCATAGTATAAATTTATAGATTACCCTGACAAATATGCCTGCTGGGATAATATAGACACATTACCTGAATATGATCAATAAAATAAAGAATTACAGGATTACTTATTTTATAATGAAAATTCAATTGTTAAAAAATGGTTAATATTGGAATTGATGGATGGAGACTAGATGCAGCAGATTTGATAAGTGATGAATATTTAATCAGCATCTATAAAAATATTAAAGAAATTAATCCAGACAGCATAATTATTGGAGAACTATGGAACGATGCATCTACATTCATAAGAAAAGAAGAAAAGAAAATAAAAACATATATATATGTGGAAATGAAATTGAATCAGTTACTAACTATCCATTACATGGTTTGATTATAAATTATTCTAAAGGAGATTTTACACCTAAAACATTTTGCAAAAAGATATAATCATTAATAGAAAACTTTCCAATTGAATATTATTATGCTTTATGGAATTTTACAGGCACACATGACATTCCTAGAATACTAACAATATTAAATGATGATATAAATGTTTTAAAAATATATGTTATTTTATTGATGACATTGCCTGGAGTTCCTATGATTTATTATGGTGATGAAGTTGGCCTTAAAGGTGGAGATGACCCTGATAATAGAAGGCCATTCCCATGGAATAATATGAACATGGATATTTATAATCATTTCAAAGAAATTATATCAATTAGAAAAAATTTTGATGATTTAAAAAGGTTCTCTTAATTTTATTGAAGATGATGAGTTTTTAATATATGAAAGAAAATATGAAGATGAAACATTCTATATTGTACTAAATAACACACATAATAAAATCTTCGACATAAATCTAATTTCAGACAATATAAAATTAAAAGATATTCAAACAAATGAAATCTATGATGCATCCAATAATAAATTTAAATTAAAAAAATTAGCCTATAAAATATTAAAGAAAGAAAAAACTTAATATTTAAATTAGCCTATAAAATATTAAAGATAAAAAATGTTAATTATTTAATTAACATTTGCTACTTCTTTTATTTTATTATTAATTACTTTACGGGACATATATAATGAAATTAAACAACCTAATAATCCACCGAAAATAATACCAAGATATATCATAAATACGTCCTCGAAGATTAAAACGCCAATAAATCCAAATAATATTTCTAAAATAACTGCTCTAAGTGTAGATAAAATAAATGATTTTTTATATTCTTGGAGACCTTGCAATATTGAAACTGACATTAAACCTAATGGTATTATAATTAAGAGTACATTAAGAATAGGTAATGCATATTTAATCGCTTCCATTTCCATCATATTACCATCTGTTACAAATAAACCTGCAATAAAATCTTTTAATACGAAAATAATTACCCATAATATAATACTAATCAAACATCCAATTTTAAGCTCATATTTTAACAGATTCT
This sequence comes from uncultured Methanobrevibacter sp., assembly GCA_900314605.1. Classification (GTDB taxonomy): domain Archaea; phylum Methanobacteriota; class Methanobacteria; order Methanobacteriales; family Methanobacteriaceae; genus Methanarmilla. The sequence goes on from OMVX01000054.1 coordinate 10,271, forward strand.
TTATATCATCAAAATTTTTTTGACCATATAAATATGCAGTAATTGTAACATTTGCCTCAGCAATTGCAATAATAGGCATGATTGCAAAAGTATATATTCTATAAGATGCAATAAATCCAGCCCAATTAATAGGAGAATCCAATAGATTGAAAATCATATTTGCTAAAAATGCAAATAATGATAATACAATACTTTCAAAAGAAACAGGAAGAGCATCACTAATTATTTTTTTCATAATTTCAAAATCAAAATCAACTGATGCACTTTTAAAAGAAAAAGGAATATTTTTACTTTTTATTATGAAATATAATAATATACAGCCACATATTGCTGAACATGTCACAGTTGCAATAGCTGCACCAAAAACACCATACCCTAATACTTTTATAAAAATATAATCTAATATTATATTTAATATTGAAGTAGACGTTAAAGCATATGTTGTTTTAATAATTTCACCTTCAGCTTTTAAAATAGCTGGAATGACAGATGAAAAGAAGAAAAATACATTTCCTGCAAATAATACATAACCATAAGTAAATGCATCATCAAGTGCAAACTCATGAATATGAAGTGCCATTAATAATGGCTTCAATATTAAGATTAAAAGTATAGATAACATAACTCCAATAATTAAAGTTAGAATAATGGAGTTATTAACAATTTTACATACCTTTTTTTTGGATACATACTTACTTATAGCATAAGACAATGAAGAATTAGTTGCAACAGATAAACCTGCTCCAAAACCTACCATTATTGTAAAAATTGATTGGATAATACCAACACCAATCAAACTTCCCTCCCCACATTCGGAAACAAAAATAATATCAACTAACCCATTCAATGAAAGGCAGAACAATGACAAAAATGCTGGAATAGACATTATACTTAATGCTTTTTTAGGATTATCATTAACTAATGTTTTTAAATCTTCCGTTTTACCATTAAGTTGATCATATAATTGCTTAGCACTATCAGTAAGGGGTTCTTTTATAGTTTCGTCTATCCATTCATCCATTTTAGGCATAATAACACCAAGATTAAATTAAAATAATATTATCCTTATCACCAATCACATCTTTATCAATAATGTTATTTTGTGATATTACAGCATATTTAATAGTTACTCCTTTCTTAATAATACAATTATCCATTAAAACGGAATTTTTAATTTCAACATTTTTATGAATACGTACACCATTACCGATTACAGAATGAGTAATTTTCCCACCAATATATGATTTTTTACCAATTATTGAAGAAGATACATTTGATTCCTCTTCAAAAAATGGAGGGAAAGAATCAGAACTATCTTGCGAAATTTTAAAACGTTCACTATAGTTAAATGCTTCTGAGATTATTTCAGGGTGATCTAAAATACCCATGTTGATTTGCCAAAATGCCTGTACAGTACCTAAATCTTTCCAATAATTATCAAACTTATATGTATTAACATTATACTTCCCAATGTAATATGGAATTATATCTCCTCCAAAATCCAAGTCATAACCAATCATTTCTACTAATTCATCTAAAACATCAAATAATAGTTGTTTTTTAAATATATAAACTCCCATTGAAGCATGATTACTTTTAGGATTTTTTGGTTTTTCGTCAAAACTTTTTATATCTCCCTTTTCATTGAAAGTAAAAATACCGAAACGATATGCTTCTTCAATTGGAACATCAACATATGCTACAGATAAATCTGCATTATTATTTTTGTGGTCTGCATAAAATTTAGAGTAATCCATAGAATATATATGGTCAGCAGATAATACTAGTACATCCTCAAACTCATCTCCAACTACATTTTTATTCATATAAACAGAATGAGCTGTATTTTTATATATAATATTTTCTTTTTGATCAAATTTAGTTTCAGGCGGTACTATATAGAGGTTAGACATATTAGCGACATTTGTTTCAATCAAATATTTAATCAAATCAATTGCTTCATATTGAACAATGATTGCAATATTAAATACATTAGAATATAAACAATTCAATAAAGAAAAATCTATAAGATGATAATATGAGCAAATTTTAACCATTGGTTTACATGTATCTTTTGTTAAAGATTTTAATCTACTACCTTCTCCACCCGCTAATAAAAAACAAAATAATTTATCCATTTCAACCATATTAATCACTTATTTTTTTATAAAATTTTATATAATTTTTAATACGTCTATTCCAAGAATTATCCGTATCATATGCATTTTTCATTAATTTTAACCATAAATCCTTATCATTGAAATAAATGTTTTAGGCCCCTTGAAAATTTACATTAAAAATATTAACTCTCCGAAGATATTTCATTAATATAGAGGCCTTATAAATTTTCTCCTCTAAATATACAAATTAATATTAATTAAAAATTAAATTAAAAGTCTGATTATCGATAAATATAAATAACAAGACATTCAAATATATTTTTGGTAAAAAAAATGAATCATTCTTTAAATTTTGATAAATCAGACTCAAATCATATTATATTAAATTATATTGAAAAAAATATTTAAAATTATCGATTTAAGAAAATCCGGCACTTTCAAAAACTTATGTGATTTTAATTTTTACAAGTTACAAAACCCAAAATTATCCATCGATTTATGATTTATTTTTAATTTAAAAATTTATAACTTAATATATTAAGTTGAAATTATATATTAATTGTGTAATATTAAAATAAAAAACCTTAATTTTTCTAAGGTAAAAAATGGAAATAAAAGTTATCACACAAGTTTTTGAAAGAGCCGAAAATCCAAACAAATAATCGCTTCACAGGGTATCAAAAATATAAAAAAATTCACAGATGCTTTAAAAATATTATTAATATCTCTATTCTATGAATATGAGATATCTTACGTTATAAAAGAAGTAAATTCAAAAAAGAAACTTCGAAAGGAGTTCAATATATCTACTCAATTTGAAAGCAAAAATTTTTATGAATATATTACTCGTTATGATGCCGAAACTTTTTTAAAAATCTCTAATTTAATTTTAAATAACTTAAATAGACCTAAAAAAAGAGATAAAAAAGTATACATCGTTGAAGGAACTAGCATCCAATTAGATATTAATTTCCTTGTAAAAAAATTAAGTAAAAAATATCTAGAAAAAATGGTTTAAAATGGGCATATTCTAAGTCTAAAGGTTATTATATAGGATTAAAAGCTACCTTAATGTGAGAACACGATTCTGCAAAGCCAATTTGTTTAATAATCCACAATGGATTACCTAACGATAGAAAAATTTTCGATGAAATATTGTAAAAAGCAAGTAAAAGTCGTGTAATCCAACAAGGAGACATAATAATATTTGATAGAGGATATTACAACTATAAAAACTACGTTAAAGGAATAATAAACTAAAAAATCGTTCCTTTTATTTTTCCAAAGGAGAAATTTAATCCAAAAAAATTAGAAAATGAATTAAACTATCCTTTAGAAATATTTAGTTAAAAAAAGAATACACAGAAACAAATGAATAAATTCAAAGCGTTAAAAAAAGTGTTTATTTGAAAAACTTAATAAATGGAAAAAATATAAACCAACACGAGGTAAAATAGAAGATTTTTTCAAATTATGTAAAGAAGGTTTAAGTATGAAAAATATACATAAATATACAATCGATTCAATCTTTAAACACGTAATTCTAAATGTATTTTTAGCAGGGATAATCACATCACTTGGATATAACACAAAAACAGACTTACAGAAGCTTTCTGAACACTGAAAATTCAAGGACCCTAAATAATATTCCTGCTGCAGGACAAATAATCACTATTAAAACTTCTAAATATACTTGGAATGTTAAAACCAATGAAGAAGGTATTGCAAGTTTAGGAATACATTTTAAACCTGGAACATGGAATGTTAAAGTATCTATTAATATTGCAGGAGTTTCAAAGACTAAAAATGCAAAAATAGTTGTAAAAAAAGCTAATGTGATTAAATCTTTAACTATAAACAAAAAAAAGTTTAAAAAACCATGACTTTTTAAAACGGAAAATTCTAATAAAAATACTTTATTAATTAAAAAAAAAAATAATATTTAATAGAGTTTATTAGATTTTTCCTAATTTTTTAATTTTTTAAAACAAATATTCTTATATTTTCATAAATTGTCTAAAAAATATTAATATTGGATTAAAATTCATAGAAACTGGAATATTCAAAAAATAAATAAATCACAAAATCTATTTTTAAAAATGTATTTAAATGTATTTTTAGAGACACATCACATCACACGGTTATTACTTAAAAAACATCCATAAAACTTATTTGAGAACAAAAAAAATCCAAAGACTCAAAACACTTTTAAGCTTTAGATAGTGGAGTAAAAGGATTAAAAAGATAAAAAATTAAATTTTTTAAGTAAAATTTAATATCAGTTCTGTTTTTGAAAGAGTCCATATGGGCACTTTCAAAAACTTGTGTGATTTGAATTTTCAATATTTATTGTGACACTAAATTTTAACGTGTAAATTTTTCTTTATTTTTAATTTAGAAATAGTA
>OMVX01000094.1 GCA_900314605.1 uncultured Methanobrevibacter sp.
AAAGGTCAAGGAGTATTTAAAATAACTAACCTTAAGAAAAAAGGTTCATACACTGCAGTTATTACTGTACCAACAAACAAATATTATAATAAAGTAAGTAAAAAAGTTAAAATAACTGTAAAACAATAAAAATAATTTAATTTTAAGAGTATTTTATAATAACTCTTCTTTTTTTCTTTTTTAAAAACATAAAATTATTGATAAACATATTATATGGTAACTTTTATCATAAAAACAGCTACAAAGAACATAATTTTGTAATTGCACAATTAGTTACTTAATAGATTATATATTAATGGATAAAATTATATTATAATTTAAGAAAAGAATTAAATCTTTAAAAATAGACAATTAATAAAAAATTAATTATTATTGAATTTTTTTTTAAAGTTTCGTAAAATATGTGTTTAAAGAATTAAATTAAACACACATGAAGATATTATTGATAAGGATGTAGATAAAATTCTTAAATATTTAAGATGATGTGAGGTTAATTTTGGGATATTTTTAAATGGAAATATCTTATTTTTCATATATTAGGTATGTTTTATTAAATCCTAATAATTCATCATAATCAAATTTGCAATTTAATTTCGATAATGCCATAATATTATCTGATTGCATTAAATTATGATTTGTAAAAGGATTATATAATCTTCCTTCATTAGTAAATACAATATAAAGCTTTTCATCAATCAATCTTATTGTAAGATCAATATATTCGATATCAACATTATCAAAAATATTAATACATATATCATTAATGGAATTAGAAACTATTTTTGCATTCTCTTGGAACATATTTTCTATTGAATGTAATAGTTCATTGGAATCTTCATCCAAATATTTATCAATTTTACCTATACTATTTCTGTTATATGTCCATGTAATCAATTTTGAATTTTGAAGCATAAAAACTCTTTTTATCAGATCTTTATTATCCTTTTGAAATCTTAATGTCAAAATAACATAAATTATAACAGGAAGAGATTCAGCTATCAATATTGCAAACCAAATACCAATTCCACCAATTATTCGTGTTAATATTAATGTAAAACTAAATATAAATAAGAATTCTTCTAAAAAAGTAATAACTGATGAAATCTTATTTTCTTCTATAGCTTGAGCATAATTTGCAAACAGATAAGACACACAACGACCTACAAGTGAGAAAGTCGTTATACGTACGGCTAAAGTAACCACTTGATACTTTAATTTATTTTTTAATATGTATTATTACATTGTTTTTTTTATTAATATATATTTTTCATCAACAAAATTATTAAAATTTGCTAAAAAATTTGAAAACACATTTTCAAAAACCATCAAAAATCCTCCTAAAAACAATAATCCTCAAATAAAAACGAATATTATTAGATAATAATATTTTATATCTAATAATATTTAATATTAACTATTAATAATACTTAAAAGTAGATATAAATAAATTTACACTTAATTAAATAAAATTAAAATAATAACGCGCATATATGAGCAAAATAAACAAAAATTAACAAAATAAAAAAATTAGGATAAATAAAAATAAAAATCAGAAAAATTTCTTAACTTGATAGTACTGGTAAAAGACAATAAATTTTAATAAGGAGTAAGTTAATAATATACTTATGAATTTAGAGGAACAGATATATCTTAGAAAATCTTGCAGAAAGTATTCAGAAGATGAAATAGACATGAATTTGATTCATGAGTTTTTATCTGCTGCAGAACAGTTAAACGATGAAATTGAGTATTCATATGAAATATTGACAAGGGATATGGTCAATGTACGAACTCGCTGGTCTGCTCCTTATTATTTGGCCATATATTCTGAAAAAAGGGATAATTATCTGGAAAATGTCGGTTTTGTCTTTCAGCAACTTTCACTATATCTTCAAATTCTCGGTATCGGTAGCTGTTGGGTTGCAATGGCCTACCCAAAGAGCAAAAGGCCAGACTTCATAATCACTATTGCATTTGGAAAGTCAGACGATATCTCAAGGGATATTGCTCAGTTCAAAAGGAAAAGCTTAAGTGACATTACTGATTTTGAGGATGAAAAGTTAGTTCCCGCACAGCTTGCACCGTCAGCAATCAATTCTCAGCCATGGTATTTTAAGCATGCCGATGACGGTTTTGATGTCTATCAGGTCAGGCATAATATTTTGAAACGTCAGGTGCTAAAAAAATGGAACCCAATTGATATGGGGATTGCTTTAGCTCATCTCTATGTTGTTAATCCGGATTCATTTCAATTTCAAAGAAAAAGTGATTTTGAAAATATTAAAGGCCATACTTATACTGGCAGCGTTAAGCTTTAAAAAAATAAGTAGAAGATTATATATCCTCTGATGTTGTTTTGTAAAATAGGGGTTTAAAGAATTAAATTAAACTAAATTACATATTAATCCCTAAAGAAACTAAAATTTTATATGTTGAAAGAATTACCTCCTCTCCAGAGGACTACGAAATATTATTTTTACCTAATATTCATTTAGATTTGGTTGAAGATTTGACTTTGAAGAAAAAGTTTGGAAATTAGGCACTTTCAAAAACTTGTGTGATTTGAATTTTCACATTTTATTGTGACACGAAATTTTAACGTTAAATTTTTCTTTATATTTAATTTAGAAATAGTAAACTTAATATATTAAGTGGAGCTTATATATTAATATGTTTAAAACAAAAATAAAAGCTCCATATCAATGTATGGACTTAAAAGAATATAAACTTTTCGATTTTGTACCTGCGTTTTCTGAATTCCGTCAATTTGATGATCTTTCACGTTTTGGTTTTG
>OMVX01000088.1 GCA_900314605.1 uncultured Methanobrevibacter sp.
AGTGTAAAATCAACACATGAAACTCTACTAGCAAAATTAAAATTATATAAACCATTTTAAAAGTTCAATCAAAAAATTGAATTATTGGACAAACTCATTAAACCTTATTTTAATATAAATAATCAAAATGACAAAAAATATAATATAAAAAATTAAAAAAATAAAGTTATTATTAAAAAAATATTAGTGATAATATGAAAGTTAAAAACAATATAATATTAGCATTAGATGTAATGGATATAGACAAAGCCATTACTATATGTGATAAAGTTAAAGGACAAATAGATACAATAAAAATTGGTTATCCTCTTACACTGGCAGTAGGAATAGAATGTATAAAAATTTTAAAAGAACAGTTTAACTTTCAAGTCATATGTGATTATAAAGTAGCAGATATTGATGCAACAAATGAAAAAATAGCAGAGATTACATACAATAAAGGTGCAGATGGCTTAATATGTCATGGATTTGTAGGTGAAGATAGTGTACAAGCATGTTTAGATAAGGCTAATGAATATAAAAAAGAACTATTTTTACTAACTGAAATGTCCCATCCTGGAGCACGTAAATTCCTTCAACCAAATGCAGAAGAAATAGCAAAATTAGGAGTAGAAATGGGAATAAAAAATTATGTTGCACCAGCAACAAGACCAGAAAGATTAGAGATAATACGTAATATTGTAGGTCAAGATGCATATATTATTTCCCCAGGAGTAGGAACACAAGGAGGAAGTGCAAAAGAAACCCTTAAAATATCTGATGCAATAATAGTTGGAAGAAGTATATACAATTCTAATGATCCAAAAAAAGCTGTTAAAGATATATTAAGTTAAAATATTATATTAATTATATTATTAGTAAATAATATTACTTTTTTATATATTTTTTGAATTTGATTTATTTAAGAAATTCTTAATTTACAAATTTTAAATATTTATCTTAAATTGAAAAGAAAACAGCAAAAAAAAATCTCCTTTTGAATGATTAAATTATTATAATTAATAATAGTATATAAAAAAAATAATTAAAAAAAAATTGAATATAAAAAAAAGCCTAAAAAATTATAATTTAATAAATATTTAAAAAAAAATAAGAAAAAAGTCAATTAAAAATAGTTAATGTGATTAGAAATCTTTAAAAAATAAAATAGTTTTATAAAAAGTATTGATCTTTAAAATATTTATTTTTAAGAACTTTATACTTTTTATAAACATTTTTATTAGAAATTTTACTGTTTTTATATTTTTTCTCTAAGTACTGTAATTAATGTAACTGTGGTTACTTTGGTTAAAGCATAACCAATATAGGTTCCAGATTTTTGATGTAATTTACAATATGCTAATCCATTATTATTTGTAATGGATTCATAGATTTTATTGTTAATTATAAAGAAGATTGGTTGTTGAGCAATATTTTCCCCATCATAGGATAAATGTGCTTTAAATCCAATAACTTTTGTAGAACCATTTTGTAATACATCTTCAACTTTAGAGACTTTTAATCTTGCATATTGTTTTTTCCAGTTAGTAACAATTATATTTGCAACTTTGGTTAATTTAACTCCAGCTACATTCATAGATACTTTTGCAGGGTAAATTCCTGGTTTAGCGCTTACAGCTAGTGATGCAATACCTTTACTGTTAGTTTTAATTTTAAAGGTTCTTTGTCCTACTTGAACATTTATTGTTTGTCCAGCAGCAGGAACATTATTATGTTTTAATAGTACTCTAAAAGGTTTTGCTGTTTTAAATGCTTTAGCCATACTTTGAACAGTAAAACTTGTTAATGATTTTTTCCATTTGTTTACAGTATATGTAGATTTAGTTTTAACATCAGTATCTGGTATCGTAGATATTACAGTGTATTTTTTAGGGTTTAGGTTTAATGCTAAATCTGCTAAACCTTTATTATTAGTTAAAAGTTTATGTGTTTTACCATTAATTTTTACATGCACTGCAACATTTTTAACAGGTTTACCAGCATCATTTAAAACTTTAACAACAAGTTTAGTACCATCAGCATAATACATATTTACATTTTTAACAATTAACTGATAAGTACTATCGCCGGTAACTTTATAGGTCTGACTAGCTTGTGAAGGAGCATATTTAACATTATCGCTATTAAATCCATTGTATTTTACAAGAACATTATATGTTCCAACAGCAGTAGGTGTCCAATCAAAACTAAGTCCTTTAGTAGAAAGAGTTTTGGTATCGGTATAAACAGTTTTACCATCTTTAGAAATAGTAAGGGTAGCATTACCTACAGAAACTGCTTCACTTTGATTATCAACAACAGTAACCTTGATTGTAGTTTTTTCCTTAACTTTTGAACTACTACTACTTGTTATAGTTGTAGTAGTAGGAGTGGAATCATCAATAACTGTATACACTTGGTCTGCTTCAGAAGGGTCAGCTTTATTTGTCTCATTTTGATATCCATTGTATCTAACATGAAGATTGTAAACTCCAGCTTTTGTAGGGGTCCACTTGAAATCAACCCCCATTGTAACTAGGTCTTCTGTTGCATTATAACATACCTTGCCATCAGGTGAAGTTATAGTGAGAGTAACATTACCCATCTTAACATAAGAACTATTATCTAGAAAAGAGACAAAAGCAGTGATTGTAGTTTCTTCATTAATTTTTGAACTGTTACCATTACCAAACTCAGTTACAGTTTCATAATTGCTATAAAAACTACTTTCTCCATCGACAAGTGAAATTTCGGACCCTTGTGAATTAGCATAAGTTTCCTTTGGAGCTTTAGACTCTTCATGATATGTATAAAGTGCAGTAGCATCATCAACCGGACTTTCACCATCATTTAAAGATGTATCTTCATAATCAGAACTAACTATATCACTAGTACAATCAGCGGCTGATATTGAAGAGATAGAAACAACAGTTATCAACACTAAAAATACTATAAAAAATTTACTTAAATTCTTCATTATAATAATATCCTCATATAAATTTTTTTTAATATTTAAAGAAAGATATGACCGCTAAAATCATATTTTTCTCAAATAATACATTACTATTAAAACAATATTAATTTTTAAAACAAAAATAAAATAGAGATTTTAAAATGAATATAATTTTAATAATATACAATATATTGTACATTACTATATAAATAATTTAATAACACTATTCATTTGTAAATAAAAAATAAATTATACAATAATTAAAATAAAAAAAAGAGAATATCAATTAAAATAAAAAAAAAAACATATTAAATTTTAATACTTGAACAATAACTTACGAAAAAATAATAGATACATTAATAATAAATTCGATTTTTACAAGGAATAACCTAAAAATAAAAATCATAAATGAAAAAATCGTTTCAAAAAAAAAAAAAAAAAAACTTGAAAAAAAGTTTATTTATAAAAAAAAAGAAAAAAATAAAAAAAAAGAAAAAAGTTAAAAATAAAAAAATTTAAAAATGGATACTATTGTAAATTAAACTCCATAGCCCATTTTAAACTGTAGAAGTTTGAATCTCCAGAATAAAATGTTATATAGAACATATGTGATCCAAGTTTGAAATTTTTGGTTGGAATAGCAATAACTCCTTTTTTATTAGTAACTTTTATTTCTGACTTTTTAATTTGTTTAGTACTTTTATCCTTGTCAAGACAAACAGTTACCACTTTAGAAACCATAGGTTTATTATTATAAGTAAAGGTGAAATAAATTGTAGAACCTTTTTTATAATTAGGAATTAACTTAATGGTTCCATTAATAATAGTACCACTCCAACTAACAGGGGCAGACCTATTTAAAAGTGCTCTAGCAGGTTGAACACTAAATTTAGCAGTGTGAGATAAAGTAACACCAGAAACTTTACTCAAAACTAAACCTTTATAATTTCCTACATTTTGATATATTTTAAAGGAAGCAATACCTTTACTATTAGTTTTAGCTTTGTAATACTTCTTTTTATTAATAGTAAAGTAAACTATTTCGTTAGAAATAGGATCACCTTTATAGGTTAATACTGCTTGTAACCTATTTGCGTCGTGATAATCTTTAACAAGTTTTTTAGTAGTTAATTTAGCATATTTTTTTTGCCATTTTTTAACTGTAATTTTAGCATTTTTAGTTAAAGAAAAGTCTGAAATTTTTATAGATACTTTTGCAGTATAAACACCTGGTTTAAAATTAATTGCTAAAGTTGCGATACCTTTACTATTAGTTTTGATTTTGTAAGTCTTTTTAGCAATTTTAACATAGACAGTTTGTCCTGCGATTGGTACATTATTGTGTTTTAAAACAACATTTAAACGTTTTGAATCTTTATATGCTTTAACTAAATTTTTAACTGTTAAACTAGTTAATGATCTCTTCCATTTATTTACTGTTAAAGTAGAATTAGTTTCTGATTGAGTACCTGGAATTGTTGTTACAACTTCATAGGTTTTAGGATTTAAATTAACTGCTAAATATGCTAAACCTTTAGCGTTTGTATTAATTTTATAATTTTTACCATTAATCTTAACATTAACGGTTATATTATTTAAAGGTACACCTGCACGAGTTAAAACTTGAACAACAAGTTTTGTACCATCACCATAATACATTGTAACATTATTAACAATTAAATTTAAATCATTGTTTACCATAACTTCAAAAACTTGTTCTGCAAAAGATGATGCATATTCTGTATTATTCTCATCAACAAATTTATTAAAAGTTAAAGTATAAGTATAATTCCCTGTTTGTTGAGGAGTCCAAGTATATTTAAAATTACCTTCAGTTATGTCAATGGTTTTCTCTAAAATTATACTTTTATCTTTATTATTGAAAATTTTAAAGACAGCAGTACCATTCAATACTTTACCATTACCTGCGGTAATAGTTGCTGTAATATTAAAAGGGTCAAAAACCATAGATGAATTTCCAGAAGTAATATTAGTAGTTGTACCAACAATAACATCATAAAGCATAGAAATAGAAGATACATTCCATACCTTTTCTGTATTATTATATCCATTATATTTTACAAAAACATAATAAATTCCTGGAGTATTTGGAGTCCATTTAAACTTAACAATACCTGTAGGACCTATAGGTATTGTGTCATTATGTACTTCAACTTGGTCTTTTGAAATTGTAATAGTAGCATTACCACCTGCTATTGGTTGGCCATCAGCTGCAACTATTTGTGCGCCAATCTCAGTTTCTTCATTAAGTTTTGAACTATTAGTTGTTGTAAAAGAAACAGTGGTTCCAGTTTCAGTAGGATCACCAACAGAATTAGGATCTTCTTGTGAATTTGCATAATCATTTCCAGTAGATGTATCCTCAGAGATAGGAACCTCCCCATCAGTTACTATATTATTCTCATAATTAGAACTAACAGAACCAATATTATTATCAGCTGCTGATATTGCAGAGATAGAAACCATTGCAATTAAAATTAAAAATATTATAAAACCTTTTCTAAAATCATTCATTCTAAATATATCCTCCAAAATTTATTTAATATTGTAAGAAATATTAAATTCAAAAATTAATATTTCTTAAAATATATTTAATCTATTAAAATAATATTAGGATTCTAATCAATATTTAATAAAAAAATTATTAAAATAACTTTTGTTATCTTAATATTATTTTAATATGAAGTTATATTAGAATCATTTAATTTAAATAGTTTTCTTTTATGGCACTTTCAAAAACTTGTGTGATAACTTTTATTTCCATTTTTTTACCTTAGAAAAATTAAGGTTTAAAAAGTTCAAACATAAATATAGAGCTTTTA
>OMVX01000056.1 GCA_900314605.1 uncultured Methanobrevibacter sp.
CATCAAAAGATTCATCTTCTCTTTTAATATATATTACTATTTTATTAAAATTTGGAATTTCAGGGTCTTTTTCAAACTCTAACCGAAAATTGTCTTCTGGAAAATGAGTATTTATTATTGGTGTTACTTTTTCCATATATTCCATAAGGCCAATATTTTTAATAATAAAATTAATTATTTCTTCTTTATTATCTATCTCAAAATTACTTAATATATTTTTTTCAGCTAATTTAGGAATATTTGAATATTTAATGCTGAAAGTAATATCATTTAAATGAGGATTTTCGTATTTTTCACCATTTTTCATTTTAATTCAATCCTCCTTCCAATAAATCATAAATTTAATATAAGATATCAATTTTTATATATTTATATTCTATTATCTAAATTTAAAAAACCACATTCAAAATAAAATAAAATTCAATACTTATATTAAATAAACTTTTTAGTGATGAAATATATAATTAGTTAGTAATCTGATTTACTTTGAAAATATATAAAAAGTCTATATGGTAATTAGAAAATCTAATCTTATAATGAATTTATCTTGGAAGGTCATGATATGAATTTTAATTTATCAAATATTAATTGGAAATCCCAAGCTACGTGGGTTCTACTTTTAACTTCATTACTCCATTTTACATGTTCTTTTACTGCAAATTTTATTACAGTTCTTCTTCCAGATATTTCTGTAGACTTAGATGTTCCTGTTGATACTTTAAATTGGATTACATTAATATTTTTAATAGCAATTATTGCAATAACCATACCAGCAAGTAAAAATATTAAAAGATTTGATCTTAAAAAAAGTATAAGAATTTTAATTTTTCTTTTAATACTAGGTTTAGTACTATCTGCTATTACACCTAATATGGAAGTCTTCCTTTTTTCACGTCTTATACAGGGAGCTAGTATTGCATTAATACCTACTATTGATTTGGTAATAATTGTTTTAGCAATGCCTGAAGAGGATGTTGGAAAAGCCTTAGGTATTATAGGCTCTGCTGGTTATGTTGGAATGACTATTGCCCCATCAGTTACAGGTTTTGTTTCAAATTTTGTTTCATGGAGATATGCATTTTTAATTATAGTTCCATTATTAGTATTTCTATTTTTTTTAATACGTTATATTAAAGTGGATAACTGGGTTGTAGAAAAAAATCCTATTGATTTTGCCGGTTCAATTATATATATTTTTATGACCATATTATTTGTTCTTGGAATTTCATCTTTTAGGATGAATAATATATTTTACCTTATAGGATTTTTCATATTACTTATAATCTTTATATTTTATGAAAAGAGGATTAAAAATCCTATATATAATTTAGATCTTTTGAAAAACTATGAATATCTTATTGGTAATTTTGCATCAATGGTTAATTATTTTGTAGCATTTATTACTGTTTATACCTTAAGTTTTTATTTACAGCTTGTTTTAAAATTAAACAATTTGGATGTTGGATTATTACTATTTATTACTCCGGTGATAATGATATTTGGTGCACCTATTGCAGGTAAGCTTTCAGATAAGCATGATCCTACTATAATTTCTGCTCTTGCTATGATATTAATTGCTATGGCTTTAGCTATTTTTACATCAATAACTTCTCTTCCATTTTATATTATAATAGTAGCATTTATTTTACAGGGTATTGGTCAGGGACTCTTCTCTTCTCCTAATAATAAAAATGTTTTAACATCTGTACCTGATAGGGACTTAGATGATGCTTCTGCATTACTTACAACTATAAAAGAAGTTGGAAAAATGTTAAGTTTAAGTATGTTTAATCTTATCTGTATAATATTTGTAGGTTATGATGAGATACAAGATGATATTCTTGGTTTATGTCAATCTATGAGACTTATTATGATTATCTCTCTTGTATTGGTAATAATTTGTGTATTGTTATTGTTTATTTCTAAATTTTATTTAAAGAAAAATAAAGTTTAATTAATGTTTTTTAATATTTCTGTTATAAGGCGTTATTTTATTTAAAAAAAGAAGAGAGATATGTATAAATCATATCTCTTAAAAAATTTTTATTTAAAATACTATTATGTAGGTATTTGCAGTATCTAAGTTTAATACTCTTATATTACTTTTACATAAGTACTTACAGTATCTTTTAGGTAGATAATTTTTACTTTATAGGTTTTACCTTTTTTAAGCTTGTTTAATATAGTAACCTGTGCTATACCATTAGATCTAGTTTTTGTCTTAAAGGTTTTTCCACAGATTATGAATCTTATGCTTTTTCCTTTCATTTTATTTAGTAATTTTGCTTTTAAGCTAAATCTCTTTGCTGTTTTTCTAACAATTACTGGTTTAGTTTTTAATACTTGTTTTATTTTTACTGTATTTTTTACTGTTTGGCCTGCATATTGTGCAGTAATCTTATAGTTTCCAGGTCTTAATGTTGAAGGCATTTTTATTTTTACAATACCTCTGCTGTCTGTTTTAAATTTATAGCTTTTTTTGTGTAAGTTTATTTTCACTATTTGGTTTTTGCCTACTGCTTTACCGTTAGCGCCTATTAATTTAAGTGTATAATATGCATTATTTGAGTAATATGTGTTAATATTCTTATTTCCTGTTATTCTGGAGACTATTTTTATAGTTACTGTGTATTTTTCTGTAGTTTCAGGGTTTGTAAGATATAAGTTGTGGTTTGCAATTTTTGTACCTTTTTTTATTGTATATATTATTTGCCCATTTTCATCAGTATTTAGACTTTCTTCTTTACCATTATCAAATTTTACTTTAACTGTAGTGTTTTTTAATATATTACCTTCAGAGTCTACATATTTGATTTTAATATTTTTAGCTACATTATACCCTATTGTAATTGTCTTATCTGTTATGATAGTGTTTAATATAGTAACTAAACTTATAACACTCTTATTTTCATGAGGTATAAGTATTGAATATTTACCGGGTTTTAATATAATGTTAAAGTCTGCTTTTCCATTTATTACAGTGGCATTTTTTATAATTTGTCCATCTTTCATAAGACTTATCACTGTATTTTCTATATCGTATTCAAATACAAAATTACTTGCTTTATAATATTGTTTAATACTGTTAGGAGTATAATTGTTCTCTATTGTATATGCTTTTATTACTGCAACTTCTCTCTTACTTGATAATTCTTCATATGGTAATATTATATATGAAACATTACTTGGATAGATTTGTCTTGTATCTGTATGTACTGGTATAGAACTTGAGTTAATAGCGATAGAAAAGTTATCGTCTTTATTTATTTCAATGTATTTGTTTAATTTTATGGTATTGTATCCAGCATGTTTAGATTTTCCCTTTTGTGTGTATACTACTCCATTATTTACATAGATTGTAATTAAATAATTTGTGTCTTTTTTTTCAAAATAGGTTCCAACAGCTGCAATTAGGTCATTATCATCTGATATGTAATTATTTTTATATTGTACTACTTTTAAATCACTATCTAAATATACGATATATCCTCCTATATCATACTGGTAGAGTTTAGAGTATAATTCAGTATTGTTTATAATAAATCCTATTAGTGCTGTATTTCTTAAGGAGTTATCATAATATGATATGTAGAAGTATCCATTATCTCCCCATTCTGTTCCCCAACTATTTTTACATATCCATGCACCATCTTTAGGTGGTTTAATATTAAAATTATTTCTTGAATAATTATCATCCCAACCTACTACTGATACTATATGGGAGGAACTTTCATTTCCATTATAATATATTGAATGATGTTTACTATTATAATAAGTATTATCATTTGCTGCTTCACCATACATTTCCATAGTTAAAGCACCATATGTTGTCAATGCTTCTTTAATAAGTTTCGTATTTTTTATATCTATTACTATATTTTCAAGAATATGGTATGAATTTTCCTCAAATATTGTTGTTGAAATTTTTCCAAGCTCATCATAACTGTCATTTTCACTTGAGACTATACCTAACCAACTTAGGAAAATATTTGCACAATTAATTGGAAATCCTCCTTCACAGAGGTCTGTATCTCCATACATGCAATATCGCAATCCTAAACTATGTACATTATTTTCAGAGATGTCTAGGGTTATGTTGGTTGCTATTAAAAATGCTGATTCTAGTGCACTGACTGTACCAAATACCCAACATGAACCAAGGAACCCTTGATCTTTAACAGGAGTTACTAGGCCTTGTTCTCTTAAATCAAAGTATGTACTGCTTGCATTTCCAATAATAGGTAATCTATTTATAATAATTTGTTTTCCTGGGAAAAATACATTTGTTCTGTAATTTACATCATCCCATATAACTTTATCAGTGGCCAATATATTGTTCTTTTCATATGATCCATTTCTAGTAAATACAGAGTGTATTGCTTCATTATTATTAGTGAAGTTAGAGTATAAAACATTTAATTTACTATCATAGGAATATATTGCCCCACCTTCACTTGCTAAATTGTCTATAAATGTATTATATGAAAACCAACAATAACTATTATCCATGTATGCTGCACCTCCATTTTGAAGTTCTGCAGTATTATTTTTAAAGCTACATCCCTTAATACTAGTTGTGGCATTTGAGGTATAAACTGCAGCTCCATCAAATAATGCCTTATTATTTGTAAAATTACATTCATTAATTGTTAATTTACCTCCTAGTTCTAATACTGCTCCACCAAATTGGGAGGAACAATTATTAAATCTACTGTGGTTTATAATTACTTCATCATTTCTTGTTGTTATTCCATTAATATCTAAATATATAGCTCCACCATTTTTTAGAGAAGAAACATTATTAAATTCACAATCTTCAATTATTGTTTTAGTTTTATAATCCTCATCATGTCCTTTTATTCCAATTGCCCCGGCTGTAGCATTTGCATATAAGTTATAGAATTTAGATCTTTTTATTGTGGTTATATAATTGTTATAGATGGCAGTAGCATATCTGGAACTTGTATTTGCAAAAATACTATCTGTAACAGTTATTTTTGATGTATCTCCATAAATCATACTCCAATATACTGGTTCTGCATTTAAGAATAATGAATTTTTAATATTGCATTCACTATAATATAAATAGATTGAGGAGCCCTGATTTGCATAGTTATCTTTAAATATATTGTTTTTACAGCTAAATTTACTTTCTATAGCTATAATTGCTCCTCCATCTTCTCCCTTGGTATTTTCAAAACTAACATTGTCTAATGTTATTTGACTATCTTCTAAATATATTGTATATTCATCGAAATTTTTAAAAATAAGATTTTTTATAGTTAGATTTTTAGAATTTGTAATATAAAATCCTGATGTTTTATTATCTCCATCTATATAATGGTTATTTCCATTAATTACAAAGTTATTTTTACTAATTTCAATCTTTTTTATTTTATCTGTTTTATTATTATATGTATAATCATTTTTTAATTCTAAACTTTTTTTAGATTTTTTTATTTCATCATCTAAATCAGTATATGTATTTCCATTAGTAGTTGATGAATCTGTATCTAGGGATATTGTATCCATATCACTTGTTTCTACTGTATCACTTGTTTCATTAATATCTTCAGCTGAAACAAAACCGATTGAAAAAGTTAATAGAATAAATAATATTATACCTATCTTTAAATATTTCACTATTTTTCACCTTTTTTTATAAATTATATATTATATATATTTTTTTTAATTTTTAAATTTTTTATTAAAATATTCATTAATATTTTATGAATTTAATTAATCTAATTTAATTTAATATGAAAAAAGAAGTATTCAAATAAATATTTTTTATTAAAATATTCATTAATATTTTATGAATTTAATTAATCTAATTTAATCTATTATCTAATTTAATTTAATCTAATTTAACCTTTCTATGAATATTAAAAATAGGTTTTCAAATATTATCATTAAATAATTATTTTTAATATGGATTTTAAGAAGAATTTAGATTTTATGAAGATTTATATAATTTTTATGAAGAAAAATAATTTACATAACTATTATTAATTAAAAAAATCATATAATGAATAAATATTAAGATTTTATTATCTATCTATCGGTGATTGAATGGCAGATATGTATATGGTGAAAGCTGGTTTTCACACTAAACACTTTAAAACCTTTGAAGAAAATAATTTTATTGGTATAGAATCTGATTTTAAAGATTTATCTTCAGTTGAAAATAAACAAGATTTAAGACAATTATCAGAAGAGGTATACCCTGATTTGTCTGAACGTGACAGACGTAATACAACAAATATTGTCTCTATTTTACTATTTGATTTTAATATTGATGATTATGTAATAAGTTTTGACTGTCATAATAGAAACTATATTATAGGTACAGTTAAATCTGATTATATATATGATGAAAATCTTGATACTCCACATATAAGAAATGTAGAATGGATAGGTAAAATAGATAGGGATAATCTCTATATGCATGTTCAAAAAAATCTTGAAGACACAAGGCCAATATTTAAGATTTATCCTGAATATGTTACAGAACTTTTAAAAGAATTAGAAAACAATCCTGTTTAATTTAGTAAAGATTAAAATTATAAATAAAATATTTTTTTAATATAGTTAATTACTAAACTTTTCTTATATTGTTTATAAATGATTTAGAATAAAAATTAGGTATACAAATATAAAAAAAGAAATTAGCAAAAGATTCTATTTAACTTTTGCTATGATTTTTTTAGTTAATTTATTATAGTATTGGTTTGCAGGATAGGTTATAAGTCCTGTATAACTGCCTTTTTTTGTTAGTTTAGTTATTTTAAATGTTGCTTGACCTTTACTGTTTGTTGTTGCTGTATAGGTTTTACCATTAATTTTTAAGCTAAGTTTAGCTTTATTTATACCTTTATTTACATTGTTTTTTAAGGTTATTGTGTATTTTTTGATTTTTGTATTTGCTTTAAAGTTAACATTTTTAGCAGTTATTTTTGCATTTGCCTTTTTAACAGTTATTTGAACATTTAGTGAGGATTGTGTATATTTAGGATCTTCGGCGAATGTTATTTTTGCTGTGTAGGTTTTTGGAGTTAATGTTTGTATTGGTATTTTTACCTGTCCCTTACTGTCTGTGGTGTATGTTTTACCTCCATTTATATTAACAGTTATTTTAGCACCACTTATAACATTATCATAATTATCTTTTAATGTAATTATGAGGTCTTTGTTAATGTTGTATGTTGTAGTAACTGGGTTTGCAATAAGTACTGTATTTAATTTGTTAACAGTTAATTCTGCTGTTGTGCTATTAGCAAAGTGTGTATCATCACCAGCATATTCTGCAAGAATAGTATAATTACCTGCAGCTAAACCGGTAAAACTTCCACGAGCTTCTCCTTCATTTACAGTTATATTTTGAGATATGCCATTTACTGTTATTGTTATTATTTGACCATTAATCTCTGTAGGTACATTTACAATAACATTAGCTACCTCATCTACATATATACTTATATTATTAAGATCTATTGGTAGGCCTTTTTTAACTGTAATTGTTCCATTATTAACTATTACACCATCTAGGCCAATATAAGAGGCAGTTATATTGCAGGTTCCATAATCAAAACTATGTACTGCCCACCAGCTACCGTCTATATTATAGTTTCCATTAATTTTTGTTCCGTCAGGAAGTATAAAATACAATTCTCCTTTAATAATATCATTTCTTATATTGGATAAAGCTGTAATGTTAATAGTATTATTGCTTGTTATTATATCATTTATAGTTACATAGTATTCTTTGTTTTCTATTGCCCAGAATGAAGTTGAATTAGATCCTGAATCATATATTTCATCTCCTGCATAAAATACAATTACCTCATAACTTCCTTCATCAAGATTAGTTAATTCTATTGTACCATTATTTATTTCATATAATTTATCATTAACATAGACAATAATTTCTTTATCTTTAACACCATTTACAGTGATGTTGATTATTTCATTTTTGTCTGTTGTAATGTTTGCTACTTCAATATGTATTTCAGGTTCTAATTTATTTATTGTGTATACTTTTATTGGTGCTACCCATCCTCTTTGAGTTATATCTTCATTTTGGACTGTTGAAGAATTTGCAATATAGTATTGTCTTGTATCTGCTCTAATTGGTACTGATGCAGAGTTAATAGTAACACTAAATATATCATTTACATTAATTGGAATGTATTCATCTAATATAATAGTACTGAATCCTGCATGTGAGGATTTTCCATTTTGTACATACACTTCTCTACCATTTACCTTAATTGTAATTGTATAATCTGTATTCGGGTTTTCAAAATAGGTTCCAACTCCTCCAATTAAATCATTACCTTCAGAGGTATAGGTATTTGTATAATTCATCCTTCCTTGAATAAAACCACTAAAACCTCCAACATCATACTGATAAACTTTATTATAAAGCTCAGTATTATTTATAATAAATCCTGTAAGTTGAGAATTATTTAAGGAAGTATCATAATATGAGATATAGAAGTATCCTTCATCTCCCCATTCTGTTCCCCAACTGTTTTTACATATCCATGCACCATCTCCAGGTGGTGTGATTATAAAATTTTCTTTTGAATAATTATCATCCCATCCTACTATTGTAACATAGTGGTCTCCAGAATGATTTCCATTGTAATATAGGGAATTTGTATTAGTATTATAGTAGTTATTATCATTTAATGCAGAACCATACATAAACAGTTCCATTGCACCATATTTAGTTAATGATTCTTTAATACCCATTATATCATTTACAGATACCATTATTACATCTAGCATATGATATGCATCTTCCTTAAATTTTATATGGGTAATTTTTCCTAACTCATCTAATTCATCATCTTCTGGAACTACACCTAACCAGCTTAAATAATAACCTGCTCCATTTCTATAATTCCCCGGTTCATATTTTACATTATCTCCATAGATAGAATAGACTAATGCTAGTGCAAAAACATCATTTTCAGGAATATTTAAGCTTATGTTTGTTGCAATTAAAAATGCTGATTCAAATGCACCATTTATACCAAATGCCCAACATGCACCTAATTTTCCTTGGTTTTTTACTGGAGTCACTAGGCCTTGATCTTTTAAATTAAAGTATCCATCAGTAGCATTTCCAATAACCGGTATTCTGTTAAGTATAATTTCTTTTCCCTGATAATATACATTGGTTTTATAGTTTACATCATCCCATATCTGTGTATCGTTTCCAAAATTATTATTTCGTTCATAAGATCCGTTATTGGTAAATACAGAGTGTATTGCTTCTTTATTATTAGTGAAATTAGAGGTTACAACCATTAATACTGTATCATATGAATATATTCCTCCACCTGCTACTGCAGTATTGTCCTTAAATATATTCTGTTCAAATTGACCAAGACTGTAATCAACATATACTGCAGCACCATATCCTGCTCTATTGTCTGTAAATCTAGATGCTTTAACATAGGTTGTACTAGTATTTGAAGTATATAATGCTCCCCCATTATAGATTGCATTATTATTTATAAAATTAGAATATATAACATTTATTACTCCACCTAATTGTAATATTGCACCACCAAATTGGGAGGAACAATTATTAAAGATAGTGTTGTTTATAATTGAATTCCCTCCAAATCCTCCTGCACCATTAATATCAAGATATATTGCTCCACCATTTCTTTTTGATGAAACATTCATAAATTCACAATCTTCAATTATGGTTTGGCTTATAGTATTAAATTGATTTCCTCCTTTAATACCAATTGCTCCCGCTGTTAGATTTGCATATAAATTATAGAATCTGCTTCTTTTAACTATAGTAATATAATTGTTGTAAATAGCACTAGCATATCCTGAACTTATATTTTCGAATGTACAATTTGTAACATATATTTGTGAAGTCTCTCCATAGATTATACTCCAATAAATAGGATTTAGATTTTTAAATGTTGAATCTTCAATATTAAGTATAGATTTATATAAATATATTGATGCACCTTCACTTGCATAATTTTCTTCAAATCTATTGTTTATACATGTGATAGTACTTTGGTGAGAATATATTCCTCCACCAATATTTCCATGATTATTTTCAAAACTTAGATTTTCTAATCGTATTGATGTATTATATAGGTATATTCCAAATTGATCACAGTTTTTAATATAAAGATTTTGTATAGTTAATTGATTACAATTAATTATATAAAATCCAATTGCTTTGTTATCACCATCAATATAGTGATTATTTCCTTCAATTACAAAATTTTCCTTGTTTACGATTTCTATTCTATTAATTTTATCTATTTCTTCATTGTATTTATAATCATTTTTCAAATCTACTGTGTCTGATTCTATTTTTATTTCATCATTTAAATTGTTATATGTTTCTTCATTAGACTCTGTATCTAAATTAGAATCAATTGTTTGATTTGCATCATTTATCTCGAAGCTATTATCTGTGGTACTTACATCTGCTCCACAAACAAAACCTATTGATGCAAATAGAATTAAAAAGAAGATTATAATCATTTTATATGATTTCATAATTTTCTTACCTTTATTTTCCCTAAGTTTTTCTTTTTATTTTTTTTTTTTATAAAATATTAACGATATTATTGATTTACATAATAATATTGTTTTTAATAATAATTTATTTTTCAGATTATATAAGTTTATATAGATTATACATAGTATAATATAAAATTTATAAAATTTTATAAAATCTACACACTAACTATTAATATATTTTTAAATGTCTTACACATTTATTATTAACTTTGATTTTTTTAAGGAGGATCTTTATTTTTTAGGAAATTAAATTTAATATTTTTTTTTTTTAAAAAAATTAGATTCTATAATTTTAATATTGGACTTTTTACATTTTTTCTATATTCAAATATTAATAGAAAATATGATTTTTTTATATTTTTTTTACATTTTTTTTTCTTCAAATATTATAGAAAATATGATTTTTTATATTTTTTTATATTTTTTTAGATATTTGTTATATTTTCTAATTGAATTTTGTTTATTATATTTATTTTTTTTAATTTTTTATTTAAAATTAATTTATTTTATTGTATTTTTATTCGATTTTTACTATGTAAAAACACAAAGTTTATATACTTAAAGATTTTTTTACACTAAATTCTACTAATTTTTGTTTATTTTTCATTTTTTATATTTTTTCCATAATTTTAATAGTATTACTAATATCTATTTTAATAATACTATATTTTATGATTATTTTTCATTAATTTTTTTATTAAATAGTCATATCCTTTTAATTATTATTGATATCAATATATTTTATTTATTTTTATATTTTTTAAATCAAAATATTACCAATATAATTTTAATATAATATATAAAAATATATATTATTTTAAATAATAATTTTTACTTATTTTAATATTATACAAATTATTGCAATTATTTCCACTATACTTTGTTATTGTTTAAATTTCCTATATAGTATGTACTATGTTAAATATGTATGAAATTAGAAAATGTTAAAACATTTATCTAATGCTATTTTTAATATAGTCAAATTATATTTATAAATCACTTTTGTTGATTAATTTATGAGGACCTAATAATTTTTATTAGGTGTGATGTTGGTTTAGTAGATGTGGTGATATTTGATTGTTATTTACAATTAATTGTGTATTATACTCGTCTATGTTCTTTTTTGTGTACTTCAACTATATTGTATAGTTTTTTGAGTATCTGTCAAATCTGTTTGATCCTGGCAGAAGCTACTGCTATTGGGATTCGATTAAGCCATGCAAGTCGAATGAATTTATATTCATGGCGTACGG
>OMVX01000037.1 GCA_900314605.1 uncultured Methanobrevibacter sp.
ATGTTTAAATTACCTACCACAAATTATGAAAAATGCAACAAAACTAGGTTTTACAAGTCAGTTATATGAATCATATACCAATTATGAAGAATTAGTTATGGGAAATTACATTAGACTACTTGAATTATCATATGAAAACCA
This sequence comes from uncultured Methanobrevibacter sp., assembly GCA_900314605.1. GTDB lineage: Archaea > Methanobacteriota > Methanobacteria > Methanobacteriales > Methanobacteriaceae > Methanarmilla. The sequence continues at coordinate 142 of OMVX01000037.1, forward strand.
ATTAATCAATGAAGAAAAACTAGCAGAACTACTTTTAAATAGAGCAAATCCTTATTTAATTAAAAAACACGGAATAAAAAACCATCACAAACAAAAGAAGAATAATTAATCATTTATCTATCATACAAATTAACAATTAAGACTAATCAGATTTATTAAATTAACATATTTTAAAAGGAATAGATTGAATAAAGTTATAGTATTAGTTGTACACTATTAAAGTAAAGGTATAATCTCCTAATCTTCTTTTTGCTGAATTATAATTATCTTTATCTTCTAGGTTTCCTTTTGAAGCTAAAATTTCATTATTAACTTTAAATACATAATTTTTATCAGGTATATTTTTATCAAAAAATGAGTTTAAAATAAGTGATACCTGATTTGTGGATTCTATCGAGTTATTATTTGATTTTAAAATATAATATATTTGGTTTAATGAGACCTCATCAGTATTTGTTGATAAAATTTCCATTAAATCTTGTGAAGTTTTATAATCATTTAATACCTGGTAGTTATTATTCACTATATCTATATTAATCATAGAATTAAATGCAAAGAATGCTATGAATATAAGTGAAATAGCTATAATCCCATCTGTAATAGTGTAAACACCAGTATTTTCCCCATACAATTGTTTTATGTTTAACATGTTTAGTATAGTATTAAAATTATTTATTATTGGAATTTTTTAAAATATAATCTATAACTTTTTCTTTTTTACGTATAGATTCATCAGCAGCTTTTTGAACCTTTTCTTTCATTTTTTCAAAGTCTTCAGGTGTTGTATCACCGACTAATTTTTTAATTTTTGTATATGCTGCTTCTCTAAATTGTGGTACTAATGTAGTTTCACTACCATCTTCTTCTATAATTCTTGGAGTGGATTTATTATCTACTACACCAATTTGGTCAATTTTTACACCAACATTAGATATTGATTTTATTACATCATCTGAAATTTCAGGTGGTACAATTAGCATTAATGAATCAGTTGAAACTCCTAAAGGATCAATATTTAAATCATTTAACATATTAAGCACATTACTTGATACAAGGGAGCTTATTTTATCATTATAAAATTCTAGACCTACACCGGTCGTTTGAGATATTTCATGAGCATCTCCACGTAGACCTCCATTTGTAACATCAGTCATAGCATGAATATCTTTAATTAAATCATTGTTAAATAATGCATTAGAAGCCTTTATAAAACTTACATTTAAAGTATCCCATACAACATCAAAATATCCGTTATATAATGCAGTGGTTGTAATTGTTCCTCCACCTGCACCTTCTGTCATTAAAATTATATCTCCATCAGTTGCTCCTTTTCTAGCAGTTGGAGGATATGGAGAAACACCTACACTTCCAACAGCACTAACAAGCCTATCACCAATAACCATGTCTCCACCTACACGTAAGGTACTACCTGCTACAAGTGGAACATCTACTAGTTCACATACTGTACATACTCCTGCAGTAAAGTCAAATAATTTTCCAACATCACCATCATCTGCAAGGTGAAGGTCACTTAATATTGATACAGGATCTGCACCCATAACACATACATCTCTTAAGGTTGCACGTGTAACATGAAAACCACCTAAAAATGGATAATCACTAAGTCTAGAGTGTACACCATCAACAGCTGTTGTAATATAAAAATCATCTTGATTTGATGGTACTTTTACTACACCACCATCATCTTGAGCTTGAGGATTAACTTCAGATGAAACATTAGTACTTGATACAATTTCTGCAATTCTTCTATGTACAAAGAAATCACCAGACCCACGAGATCCGACTCCCATCTTACCCATAGTAACATTTGCTTTTGGAATCTCAGTAATCTCTTTTAAAAATTCGTCACCACAGGTTTTAACTTTAAGAGTAGTGGAAACTTCATCAATAACACTTTGAGCCATTAAAAGAGAAGTTTCATCATTTATATCCTTATACTCTTTTATCCGAGTAGCCAATAGTTTTTTTAATTCTTTTTCATCTAAAGTATCTATTCTACTTCTTACAAATCCTTCAATATCCATAAATACACCGGAAATTATCCCTTAATTAATATGAAAACTAATACTTTAAAATTAATTATATTAAATTAAATCAAGGATGAACTAATCAATAAAAAAAATTTTTAAGGTAAAATTCTTTTAGTAAAAATTTTCAAATCATAATTTTAATCAATTAAAGATATAGTTTTAAATATAATAAAGATTATGTTTAGAAATTAGTTTTTATTATCTATTTAAAAAAGATTTAATCTTTTTAAAATATATCTGATTTTAAAAAATTTTTTAAATAGAAAAAAGTGAGATAAATTAATTATTTTTCTAAATTTATAAAGTTTTTAAGTATTTTTAAACCATAAGAACCGCTTTTTTCAGGGTGAAACTGTGTTGTGTAAACATTATCCTGAGAAAGTGCAGCATTTACATCAAAACCATAATCTGTTGTTCCAACTACAAGCTCATCATCATCTACATCTGCATAATAAGAGTGTACAAAATAAAAATATTTACCATCTAAACCTTCTAAAATTGGACATGGATTTACTAAATTTAATTTATTCCATCCCATATGAGGTATTTTACGACCTTCAGGAAGTTTTCTAACATGACCTTTAAAGATATCTAAACCCTTAATATTAGGACTTTCATCACTACTTGTAAGTAATACCTGCATACCTAAACATATACCTAAAAATGGTTTACCTTCATTAATATATTCATAAATAATATCTTTAAATGGATTAATATTTTCCATTGCAGAACCAAATGAACCAACACCTGGAAGAACAAGATATTTAGCATTTAAAATCTTTTCAGGATCACTAGTTAGTTCTACCTCTGCTCCTATCTTTTTAAAACCATTAGAAATACTTCTAATATTTCCACTTTTATAATCAATAATCGTAATCATAGTACCATCAAAAATTATTTTTCATTTTCCCAATCAATTGTTGAGCGAATCATCATAGCAAAATCAGCATCAACAATAGTATTTACACCAAGGGTTTTAGAATGAGCATCTAACTCTGCAACAACATGATTGAATCCATCTTCTCTTAATGCTTCTACAAGTCTAGGTCCATCTGTAACAGCAATTGATTCAGCATTTATTTCCTCTATTTTAAGAGCATGAGGTACGCCTGCAACAACAACTAAATCAGGATTTGCACTTTTTAATATTTCAAGGGCCTTATCTGCTGCAATTGGATACTCATCAAGTCCACCAGTAATATAATCAAATTCTACATCTGATTGTTCTTTTAAATCATTTTTTACATTTTTTGCATGTTGACGTATTCTTGCAAGGCCAATATCCTCTGAAAGATTTCCAATAAAAAGTGGCTTATTATTAGGATTGATTTTTCTATAATCAAAGTTTAAAATATCTGCAAATAAATATGAAGTTTCTTTTTTAACATTTAATACAAATGCTACTTTTTTATTTTCCTTAATGGCATGGACTATTATGGATGCAATTTTTTCCTTATTATCTCCAAAATTAGGTTTAACATATTTTCCCTGAGCCATTCCTCTAGTTTTTTCTACTTGAGTAGCCATCTCTAACATTTTAATTTGTCTATTTGCTTCCTGTTCGGTTATTACTCCATATTCAACAGCACGTTTAAGTACTAGAATTGCACCTTCTGTATTGTCACCTTCACCTAATCCTGCATGAGTTTCAACTGGTATAATTGTACAATCTAAATCTAGATTTTCAATTGCAGATTCTAAATCTTCACCAATAATCATACTTGCACATGTTCCAACTATACCCATAAGTTTTGGATTAAATTTTTCATATGCTTCAACAATAGTCTCTTCTAACTTTTCACTTGCTCCTAAAATAAAATCATTTTCACTCATACCAGATGTAACAACTCTTACACCATCACTTTCAAGAAGTCGACTTGTTCTAAAGCAACAACCCTTTGGGCCATGCATAATTATTACATCAGTATTCATATCTCTTAATGTATATAATGAAGCAGCAATAGGACTTGGACGTGGATGCATCATATTATATCACCTATTGGAAAAATTTACTATAAACTAATTAAATATTAGTCTAAGTATTAAATAATAACTTAATATTTAATATTTTGATATTTATTTTATAAAAATTTCACTTGAAATAAAAATTATGTTCCCTATCTATACATATATTTCAAGTGTAAAATTTAAAAATTAAAATTAAAATAAGTGTTTTAAAGGTTAAAATCTTAAAATTTTTTAAAAAATTTAATTAAACTGACAAAAAATAATGAAATTTATGTAGTTACAATACTAATAATATCTCCACTAACTAACTCATAATCACTGGATATTCTCATGTTTTTACGAGCATCAATCGCATATAAAAACTTATCACCAATATCCGAATGAATAACAAAAGCTAAATCATGAGGAGTAGAACCTTTCTTAATAAGAAAAGCATCAGGAAGTACATTACCCTTTTGATCTGTATATTTATGTTCATCAGAAACAGGATAAACAGTAATCATATCTAAAAGATCAAAAATCGCTGTATTAAGAGCCTTCTGAATACCAGTACTACCATAAACGTCTAATATATTAGTTTGAATATAATCTAAAGCAGTTTTTTGATTTTTATTTAATTTTCCATCTTCGACTAAATCAAAAGAAGAATCACCAGAAGTATAATTAATTAAACCACTTTCAGCTGCTCTTACAAGTGCAAGTTCACTTTCAGCAGAACATGGTATAACATAAGGATATTTTTCCTGTAATCTTTTAATATTCTCTGCAGATGTAGGTAAATCTGCCTTATTTGCAACTATAATCATTGGTTTAGATATTTTTAAGATATTTCTTGTAAGTTCAATTAAATCTTCTTCTTCCCACTTATTGTAATCAGGTTCTATTTTTCTTTTTGCTTCTATAACATCTTCTACTGTTATACCAGTACCAGATAATTGTTCATAAATAACTTTTGATACATCTAAATGTTCTGCACCAATTTTACGAGCAAGTCTAACCCAGTTCCTACTTAAAATACCATATAACCACATTACAATTTCATTTTCCATAAAATCAATATCATCTAATGGATCATATGTACCTGCTTCAACAGGATTACCTTCTGCATCTGTTGAACCTGAAGCATCAATCACATGTATTAATACTTTAGCCTGCATTAAGTCATCTAAAAATTTGTTTCCTAAACCTTTACCTTCATGTGCACCTGGAACAAGTCCTGCAACATCAATAAGTTCAACAGGTATAATTCTTTTACCATCTCTACATTCAGAATTTCTAGGATTACAAACCACATCAAGTTCCTTACAAGGGCATGTATCAATTACATGACCAATAGCAATATTAGCATCAATAGTTGTAAATGGATAATTGGCCATTTCAACTTTAGATGCTGTAGCTGAGTTAAAGAACGATGATTTTCCAACATTAGGTTTTCCTGTAACAGCAATCTGTAACATAATATCACATAAATATAAAATAATTTCAAATAAGTTAAATTAAAAATTAAAAGGTTTAATAAACATTATTAAAATTCAATTAAACCTATTATCCTTTAATAAAATAGATTAATATAGATTTTTTATATTGAACTTTATGGGTGAGTATTATAATATCTTCCCATATTTGATTATATTTAGTTAATATTTTTAATTTCAATTATATATAATTAATAGATATTTTTTTCTTTAGATTTAATAGACTGTTTTATTTAGTTACAATAGGTATGTAGATTTTAAATATTATTTCTTAATTAAATTTTCTAAAATCTTTTTTAAGCTTATTTTATATGTATATTTAAATTATACCTTATTTTATCTTAATTTTAAAAATAATTTAATTGGCTACTTAAATAAAAGTAATACTGACTATTTAAATAAAATCAAAAAAAGTAATAAGATTTATATCTATTATACAATATAATAGTATTAGTAATACTGACTATTTAAATAAAATTAAAAAAAGTAATACTTTTTTATTTTTTATTAATTTTTCACATTGGTTAATACTTGAAAAATTTTTTAATTGATACCCTTGTTTAAGGAAATCTCAAAAGTAATACTTAATACTTAAAAAGGTGTTTTATATGATTGATGAAATAACAGATTTTTTATTTAGCTTGAAAATGACTATCTTTTCAGGAATTTTTCTATTAATAGGAATTGTTTTTATGATATTTCATATATCAACTCCAATTTACTTAAACCCTGCATGGGGAACAGTAATAATTAGTGGAATTCCTATGTTGCTTTTAGCTATGACAAGATTAATCCGTGAAAAATGGATTTCATCTGCTCTTTTAATTGCAATAGCGATGGTAGCTTCACTTTTAATTGGTGAAATTTTTGCAGCAGGAGAAGTAGCTTGGATTATGGCACTTGGTGCACTTCTTGAAGACTGGACAGTTGATAGGGCTAAAAAGGGTTTAAAAAACCTAATCAATTTAACTCCACAAACTGGAAGAAGAATTGTAAATGGAATCGAAGAAACTGTAGGAGTCGATGAAATAAAAATTGGTGATACTTTAAGAATACTTCCAGGTGAAAGTGTTCCAGTAGATGGTAAGATAATAAACGGAACTACATCAGTTGACCAATCAATTATGACAGGAGAAGCACTACCTATAGACAAAGAAATAGGTGATGAAGTATTTTGTGGAACAATGAATATGTATGGTGCAATTGATATTAGTGCAACAAGTTTAGGTGAAAACTCATCACTTCAAAAATTAATTGACCTTGTTAAATTAGCTGATGAAAAACAAGCTCCTACACAAAGAATAGCTGATAAATGGGCGACATGGTTAGTTCCTGTTGCTTTATTAATAGCTATAGCTGCCTGGTTAATAACAGGAGATATACAAAGAGGAGTAACAGTTTTAGTAGTGTTCTGCCCATGTGCATTAATACTTGCAACACCAACAGCAATAATGGCAGCAATTGGTCAAGCAACAAAATATGGTGTTTTAATAAAATCAGGTGAAGCTTTAGAAACATTAGGGAGCTTAAATACCTTGGTATTTGATAAAACTGGAACATTAACTTATGGTAATTTAGAAGTTTCTGATATTATCCCTTTAAAAGATAGCTTATCCAAAACAGATCTGCTTAAAATCATAGCATCATGTGAAAAATTAAGCGAACATCCACTAGCAAAGGCAGTAGTAAAAAATGCAGAAGAATATAAAATTGATATTGAAGAGCCACAAGAATTTAAAATGTATCCTGGTAAAGGGGTTACATGTAAAAACTCTTATGGAACCATATATGCAGGAAGTTCAAAATTCTTAAATGAAAACAATATAGATGTTAATGTAGATAAATACTTAAATAATCTTAAACACGAAGGAAAGGCATCAATCATAGTTGGATTAAATGGTGAAGTTTCTGGCTTAATAGGATTATCTGATGTAATACGTGAAGATTCTAAAAATATGATTGAAAACCTGAAAGACTTAGGAACTGACTGTATATTACTTACAGGAGATAATAAAGAAACGGCTAATTACTTTGCAAAACAAGTTGGAATAAATAAAGTATATGGAAATCTCCTTCCTGAAGAAAAATTATCATGGATTGAAAAACTTAAAAGTAAAGGTAAAAAAGTTTGTATGATAGGTGATGGTGTAAATGATGCACCTGCACTTAAAACCTCAGATGTAAGTGTGGCAATGGGATCTGTTGGAAGTGAAGTTGCTATTGAAGCAGCAGACATTGCACTTTTAGGTGATGATATTGGAAAAATACCTTATCTTAAAAAATTATCTAATTCTACATTATTTACTATTAAAGCAAATATTGCAATGTCAATGACAATTAATGCATTAGCTATAATTTGTTCTGTTTTAGGATTATTAAATCCAATAACTGGTGCAATCGTTCATAATGCTGGGTCATGTCTTGTAGTGTTGAATGCTGCATTACTATATGATAGACACTTTGATGATTCAATTAAAAAAATAGATACGGAAAATGTAGAACATACACATTACCATTACCACAATGACGGTGAACACAGCCATTCACATGAAAATATTGATATAATTGATGAGATTGTAACTAAAAATGGAATAAAACATTTGCATGCCCATAAACACACATTAACAAGGAAAAGTTGTGAAAATTATCACAACTAATATTTTTAAAAATTAAACTGCATATTTCCATTTTTTTTTATTTGTAATATTTAAGCTAAGAATAATGGCAGTATTTTAAAATTGAAATCTGAGGATATTTTAAATAATATATCTATTTTTTATTTTGAATTGTCGGTAGTGTACAATTATTGGAATTAACTCATTGTTATTTTATATAAAATTTTTTTAAGATTTTTTAGTTCTTCTTCAGATATATTAGCAGTAACTTTATCTTCCCATCCTTGAATAAGATCAATTAATTCATCAGTCTTTCTTATTCCATCATCTGTTAGCTTGACCAGTTTTTTTCGTCTGTTTTGAGGATCTTCTTTCCTTATTATATAACCATAATCTTCAAATTTACTTAAAATCTTTGCAATATAAGCTCCACTTACTTTAAAAAGCTTAACCAAATCATATTGAGTTGCAACACCTTGAAACCTTATTCTTAACATAATTGAAAATTCATTTAATGTTAAATCATGATTATTGATGTTAGATTCATAATAGGAACCATAACTTGAAATCATTTCTTCAACATAATGGTAAATGAATATGTTTTCTGGATTATCATCGAACATCATATTATCAAAAATAATTTTAAACCTACTAATATAAATACTTAACCTAAGTTAATAATTAACTTTAAATAATAATTAATACAGATTAACAATTAAATATAATCTTGATTGAAACTTATAAAAGTAAGCCTAGTAAATAGTATTAGAATCATTATTTTCTTAATATAAATATTATATGAATTTTTAAGATAAAAATATATATTTTAATAAATATTTTAAAATAACAAAGTAAGAAAAAATCTTTAACAATGAATAAACATAGTTAAATAAATAAAGGAGATGATAAAATGGAAAGAATAGATTTAGATAATATTTCCCAAGAAGAAAATGAGTTATTATTAAAACAATCAAAATTATTGTTTAAATTTAACCACACTGAACCTATGACAGAAGAATATGCTAGATTACTTAATGAATTACTTGATGGTAACATCGGTGAAAACAGTACTATCACTACACCATTTGCAGGTGCAGCATTTAATAATATGAATATTGGAGACAATGTATTCATCAACAGTAACTGTCTTGCAATGGCAAGAGGAGGAATAATAATTGAAGATGATGTAATGATAGCTGGAAACGTCCAATTACTTTCAAACAACCATGATGAATATGAAAGACAGGTGCTCCTATGTGAAAAAATCATTATTAAAAAAGGTGCATGGATAGGAGCAGGAGCAAGTATTTTACCAGGAGTTACAGTAGGAAAATATGCAATTGTTGGGGCAGGAGCTATAGTCACCAAAGATGTGCCTGATTATTCTGTAGTTGTAGGTACACCAGCAAAAGTTGTAAAAAAACTTGATAAAGATAAATTCCCTAAATAAATTGGTTATACATGAAAGTAACTGTAGTTAATAAAAAAAATTTAAGCCCAATACAAGAAGAAGTCCTTAAAAGATTCATAGATTTTCAAGAAGCCATGATTGTAAAGGATTATGATAAACTGGATGTAATTTTAAATGACAATTATACTTTAACACATATGTCTGGCAAAACACAGAGTAAACAGGAGTATATCAATGAAATAATGGATGGAACACTAAATTATTACAAATCTACAATTGATAATCCTATCATAACAATAATTGAAGAGACAAAATCCATATTCAAGGCCGATATAACACTTGAGGCAAAAGTCTATGGAATAAAAGGAACATGGACCTTGCATAGTGAACAAACTATGGAAAAAATAAATGATACCTGGTATATCAGCAAATGGGAAAATTAAGTGATGAAATATAATAATACCTAGTGAAAAAAAACAAGTTGAATTTAAAACTAATATGCCATTTATTTCATTAAAAACAACAAATTAAAATATGAAAATTATGTTAAATAGTATAAAAAACATAAGTAAAAATAATAAATAATTTTTTAATATCTTTAAATTTCATTACTGAAAATAATTAAGTAATAAGTAGCTAGGTGAAAAAAAAAATGTTAGAAGCATATTTACCATTTATGTGGTTAATAATTTTTGGAAATATAGAAAATCTAATTCTTGCATCACAAGGTGTTGTAAAAGGAGTAAACCCTAAAAAATTAGCTATTTTAAGTATAATCGTTGTAATAATTTGGCATGTACTAGGTTCAGTTTTAACTGAAGTTGCAATGGATTATGCAAATATTATCAACATTATCGGCGGAGTTGCAATATTAATATTAGGTATTCAAGCAATTTATGAAGCAGTGCAAAACATCAAAGTAAAAGGTGGTGAATAATTATGCATAACTTAAAAGATGATGCACAAATTACCAGTCTGCTTATTTTTGGAAACATTGAAAACCTGATTCTCGCATCACAAGGTGCCTCAGCCCATGTAGATCCATACATCCTTTTAGGTTTAAGTTTAATTGCCGTTGTAGTATGGTTTTTAATAGGAACATTCGGTACTAAAGTAGCAATTAAATATGCAGACTACATTGAAATCATTGGTGGAGTAGCAATTGTTATTTTAGGTATTAAAGCAATATTTGAAGGAATGGGCATACTTTAACTTTATAAATTTCTTCAGTATAAAAACAGGAGAATTTCTAATCTTATATTAAAATTAATATAATGGAAAAATATTAGTATTATAAATTTAAGATAATTTTCTTAAATATATTTAAAATTTTAATCAACTTAGTCCTATGGTGTAATGGTAATCATACGAGTCTCTGGAACTTGTGACTCCGGTTCGACTCCGGATAGGACTACTTCTTTATTTTTTATAGAGATTTTTAAAATATTTAAAATTTTTTCATTGAATTAAAAAAAAAACTAATTTTAAAAACATATAATAAAAATATAGAAGATTGCTAGAAATAAAAATTCTCAAATTTTTTCAAAGGCCCAATTCTTGAAAAAACTAAAATTTTAAATAAATTATAGCATTAAATAAATAAATAATCTATTTATAATATTTTTAAAAAATATTTTACTGGTGTACTATTAATGATTAATAATAATAATAATAATCAATGGAATTCACGAATTGCTTTTCTTTTATCAATGATTGGAGCTGCTGTTGGAATAGGTAATATATGGCGATACAGTTACGTAGTTTATTCCAATGGTGGAGGAACTTTTTTTATACCCTACCTTGTTGCAATTCTAATTATGGGAATCCCATTTCTCATATTAGAATATGGAATAGGATTTCGACATAAAGATTCATTTTCCAATATTTTAAAAAGTATTAATCCTAAATTAGAATACATCTCATGGGCATTAGTTTTAACAATTTATTTTGCTTTAATCTATTATTTGGTAATCGTAAGTTGGGATCTTGTATATCTAGGTTCCAGTTTAAATTTCAACTGGGGAAGTAATTCTACACTTTATTTTTTAGAAAATGTTGGTGGAAGCTCAAATTTATCTAATATGACTAATTTCATTATTCCAACACTGATTTCTACAGTAATAGTTTGGATTATGACATGGTACATTTCTCATAAAGATTTAAATGAAGGAATAGGTAAAGCTTCCAAGATTTTAATCCCTCTACTTTTTGGGATAATGCTTATTATTATTGTTTTTGCATTAACACTACCAGGTGCTAATATCGGTATAAATACACTGCTAAAACCAGATTGGCAAATGCTTTTAAATGTTAATATTTGGCTAGCAGCCTTTTCACAAATTATTTTCTCATTAAGTATGGGAGAGTCAATCTCATTAACATATGCTAGTTACTTACCTGAAGGGTCAAAATTAACTAGTAATGTTTTAATTGTAGTTTTTGCAAATTGTGCTTTTGAAGTATGTACTGCATTTGGAATATTTTCTATTCTTGGATATATGTCCTATACTTCTGGAACACCTATGACCAAATTGGTAAGTGAAGGTACAGGACTAGTATTCATTGTTTTTCCAATGATTTTTAATAAGATGGGTATTATAGGCCATATACTTGCTCCATTATTATTTATATCTATATTATTTGCTGGAATAACTTCAGCTATTGCAGTATTTGAACCAATGATAAATTCAACAATCCACAAGTTAAATTGGTCACGTAAAAAAACAGTTACCATATTATCAATTGTTGGTTGTATAATATCTTTAATATTTACAACAGGAATAAGCAGTTATCTAATAGGTATTGTTGATACATTTATTATAGATTTTTGCATTCTCCTTTTAATTGCTATTCAATGTATAATATTTGGATGGATCTATGATATTGAAGGTGTTATTCCAGTATTAAATGAAAATGACAAAGTTAAAGTTGGAAAAACCTGGATGTTTATCCTTAAATATATCTTACCAGTATTCTTGTTTATTATGTGGGGTAATGGAGTATATAATTTACTTTTAAATGCAAATAATTTTGAATTACTTGTTTATATTATAATTACAGTAGCTATTTTAATATTAAGCTATATTTTCATAAATATTAAGGATAAAAGTAATGAGAGTTAATAAACCTTGACTATAGAGTCCAATTCAAAGTAAAATAATAATATATTAAAAAAAACTAATTTTAACTAAATTAGAAAACTTTTTTTTATACCATCGGAATTTATGTTTTTATGGTCTGAATGGAAACATTAGATCTGTAAGATCTTAATATGATCTAAAAAGATCTATTGATCTTATAATAGATCCATGTAAATATTATTTCTTTAATCCAATAGAATAAGCAATTCTCATAATTTTTTAAAAAGACTATTCATATTCCTTTAATTCTTATAAAAAAGCCATTTTTTATATAGATGTTTATATAAAAATTGTAGTAATACAATTTCTGTAGGTAGGGTATGTATGTCAAATAAAAATATAAATGCTTATTCTTTTTATAAGTACTTAATTTCTAATGGTTACTATTTTGATAAAAAATTAATAGAAGATTATCTTTTATCTCTAAAAGTAAAACCATTTACAATATTAACTGGAAATTCTGGAACTGGAAAAACAAAATTATCCCAATTATTTGCTAAATATATTAGTTCTGAGATTATTAATAAAGATAGTGAAAGTAAAGAAGTTGAAGAAAAATATGTAAATGTTAAGGGAAAATTAAATTATTCTTCATGGAAGCAACAGGGTTGGACATTAGAAAAAGGTCATTTTGAAAATTATTTTCCTCTAAAAGATTGTGAAAAACTATTACCAGTTTTAATTAATGATATTCCTACCGAAGGACAAATGATGATAGGAATACAATTATTTTATGATAGTGTTGATTTAAAAAATCATATGAAAAGTTTATTTGATAAAAACGATTTAAAAGGCAGATACAATAAAAACACGCCAGAAATTAATATTAAAATAAATTGTAATGGATTAAAAGAATTATTAGATGATTATAATGAAATTGACAACTTTGTTATGCTCGAACAGAACTCAAATAAATCTGCTTACGAAAATGGAAATTGGATGTTGAATATGAAAATATTCGAATATTTACCATTTAAAAAAGGATTTGTCCCATGTAAAATAATAATTGATGGAATCAAATCATCTGCAAAATTACGGATTACCCCTAGATTTAGATTTACTAAAACAGAAGATATAATAAATGTTTTAACAGAAAATAAAGATCAAAAAGTTGAACTTAAACTAAAAATGGATAATAAAGATATTAAAAATTTTAAACCCCACTGGGATTGTGATAAACCAGAGGAAAATATGAAAAAAATAGAAACAAATGAAGGTGCTGATGATAAATACATTATCGTTCCTGTAGGAGCTAACTGGACAGATAATACTAATATTATTGGATATTACAATGTAATTACAAATGAATATCAATCTACACCTGCTTATGATTTTATTCAAAAAGCAGAAAATGATAGTGGAAATCCTTATTTTTTAATTTTAGATGAAATGAATTTATCACATGTTGAAAGGTATTTTGCTGATTTTCTATCTGCAATAGAAAGTAAAGAAGAAATACCATTATATGGGGAAGATAGAACAATAAAACTTCCAGAAAATATATTCATAATAGGTACAGTAAATGTTGATGAAACCACTTATATGTTTTCACCTAAAGTTCTTGATAGAGCAAATACTATTGAATTTGATACATTAGATGCAATAGATTATATGAATAATAATATAAACACCAAGGACTTTAATGGAAACATTGAATATCTACAATCCCCATTAATTGATTCTAATATTTCAGATTTAAATATTGAAGAGTTAAAAGAAATATTATTTAATATTACATATGAAGGAAATAGTTTATGGGATATTTTAGCTAAAGAACTTACAATATTCCAGAAAACACTTAAAAGTTCTGGATTTGATTTTGGTTTTAGAGTCATCAATGAAATATTAAGATTTATGATAGTATCCTGGAAATATGAAAACTCCCCTACAGAATGGGATAACTGGCAGAGATATTTTGATGCTCAAATAAAGCAAAAAATACTTCCAAAATTACATGGTTCTGAAAAAGCAATAGGAGAGGTATTAATAAAACTATTTAATAATTGCTTAAATAATAGGGAAAATAATGAAAACCCTAAAAACTTTAAAATTGAAACTGAAAATGCAAGATACCCTTCTTCTGCAATAAAACTTCAAAATATGGCAAAAGTATTATCTCAACAAAGATATGTTTCATTTATAAACTAATGATTTAAATGATTGAACAAAAAATTATTATTCGTTTAAGAGATGAAAACTCTAAAGAATTAGGGATTTTAACTATTAGTTCAATAGACTATAAAGCAAATAAATATTATTCTAATAATATTTCTAGCCTAATAACTCTAGAAAACATACCAATGGTTGAGGATGTAGATAATGAAACTCCTATTCAATACTGGCATAATAATTCATCAAATTTTGCAAATTTAATGTTTCTAGAAGAAACAGAATACCAAATACTATTTGAATCAGATGATGCAGATGCAAGTTATGAAGTCTTATATTCTTTAACAAAAATAAACAATAATCATTTTAAACCATTTAGATTCTCATTAGGAGATAATAAAAATTATAAAATAGCTGGAACTCTAAATTTTAGAAGTTATGTTGGTAAATCTTATCTAGATATTAAAAAAAATGGGAAGCTATCAATTAAAGTTCCAATTGAAGTTAGATCTAAAAAAATAGATTATATTAACCAATATTCATCAATGATTGCTGATTTATCACAACAAGCATTAAGTTTAATTTTTGAAGTTAACTCTCCCTTATATCAGGAATTTGAACTAGATAAGAAAGAAAAAAATACTTTTTATGAAGATTTTATGTTTTTAGAATATTTATTTAAAGAAGAAAATTTACCTTCAATATTTGAATATTTATCTAAAAATTTACATTCCCAATTAAAAAATCATAATGAAACAGTTCCCATATCCTTTGCATCTAATGTAAATCAAAATACCTTAAAAAATATTGTTACAAAACCTAACAATTTATTTAAAACAGGATTTAATTTAGAAATTTCAAATAAACTTAATGGACATATACCATATAAAATTGAGCAAATAAAACATGAAGATATAATTGATATCCCTGAAAATAGATTTTTTAAATATTTTTTAGAACTTATTCAAAATTTAATAGATAAATTATTATTTAATTCCAATGAAGGATATATTAAAGACAAATTGCTAGACTTTAAAGATGAAACAAACTATTATTTATCTAAAAAATTCTTCAATGAAATTTCTACTATGGATTATGTTCCATTTAACTCACAAATTTTACAGAAAAAAGAAGGTTACAGAGAAATTTTTCATTATTTTTTAATGTTAGAATTTTCATTTAGATTAAGTTGGAATGAAATAAACGACCAATTTAAAGGCTTTGAAAAAAAATTAAGTGAACTATACGAATACTGGTGTTATTTCAATTTACTAAAAGTTTTAAATAAATTAAGTACAGATAAAATAAATTTTGAAAATGTTTTTGAGATTAACAAGGACAAATGGTCAATGAGCATTAAAAAAGGTGTAAAATCTCTTAAAAAATTTAATATAAACTTATATAATTATGATATAAAGATAGAATTATTTTATAATTTAAAATTTTCAGATAAATCAAGATATAAATCATATTCACTTGCTTTTAAACCTGATTATACACTTTTAATTACCATTGGAGAAAACATACACTATATTCATTTTGATGCAAAATACAGATCCGAACTAGAAGTAGCCGATTTTTATTCAAAAATTGAAAAAACTAACAAAGATATAGATGAAAAAATTGAAAAAAGAGATAACCTTGAAGAGAAAGATTATATTTTTAAAGATGGAGACATATACAAAATGCATACTTATAAAGATTCTATTTTAAAAACTGAAGGGTCTTATGTATTATATCCCGGAAGCATTACTAAAAGATTCGCGGAATCAGATTTAATTATTCCTTCTGTTGGTGCTTTTGCACTGACTCCTGGAAATAAAGATATTGGAGAAAATAATTTAGAAATATTAATTAAAGAAATACTTAAAACACTTTTACTAAATCATGGTTTAATTTCAAACGATTTATTATATTCTACTAATTTCTAATATTTAATTTAGAAAACTAAAATATTTAAAATAAATAATTTAAAAATAAAAAATGAATTTATTAAAAATATAATATTACTTAATTTTATAGGTAGATGAAATGTCAAAGTTGTATATTGTAGGTGTTGGCCCTGGTGCTAAAGAATATTTAACATATAAGGCTGTAGAAACAGTTAAATCTGCAGATATTGTTATTGGAAGTAAAAGAGCAATAGATTTATTTGATGAAGTAAATGATGTAAAGGAATTTAATGTGAAAAATCTACATGGAAATCTTGAAGAAAGTGTAGAAATTGCAAAAGGTGGAAAAACAGTAGCACTACTATCAACAGGAGATCCAGGCTTTTCAGGACTACTAAGCCCAATACTAGAAATAGCAGAAGAAAAAGAATTTAACAAAGATAATATTGAAGTAATCCCAGGTATAAGTTCACTTCAACTAGCCTCAGCCAAATCTAAAATTCCATGGGATAAGGCAAATATTATGACATTTCATGGAAGAGAAAATATTGAAGATATACTTCCAATTATAGATAATGGAAAAGAAACCATTGCACTACCATCAAGAAAAGTAAAAGACATGGCCCAGTTTTTAATTGACAATAATGTAGATAGTAATCGTAAAGTAATAGTTTGTGAAAGATTAAGTTATCCAGATGAGAAAATAGTTGAAGGAACACTTAAAGAAATTAGTCAATCTGAATTTACCTACATGTGTGTTATGGTAATATCTGCTAATGATTAAAACCCTTTTTGAGCAGTATATAAAAATACAATAGCAACAGAGCCAAAAAGTAAAATTAAAAGAAAGAATATAGCTACAACACACCTTAAAAAATCTTCTTTTTTATTCATAATAATAGTTTAGTATTGATGTATATATATCGTACTATTACCTTAATCACCTCTTATATTGAGTATTAAATGTATAACTCAATATCATTTCAAAATTTAATTTACCAAATCAATAAATAGGATAAGAAAATAGGATTTACTTAAAAAACATTTAAAATTTTAAAGTAAAACATTGGCACTTTCAAAAACTTATGTGATTTTAATTTTTACAAGTTACACAACCCAAAAATTATCCATCGATTTATGATTTATTTTCAATTTAAAAATTTAAAATTATATATTAATTGTGTAATATAATAATAAAAGCTCTATATTTATATTTAAACTTTTTAATCCTTAATTTTTCTAAGGTTAAAAAATAATGGAAATAAAAGTTATCACACAAGTTTTTAAAAGAGCCAAAACATTATTTAACATAAAATTTATTAATAATAATATACTAATATTATATGGAAATTTTACATATTAATATTTATAAGATGCAAATGAGGTGTTTACAGATTGAAAGATAAAAAACTATATTTACTATTCTTATCTTTTATAATTTGTATTTTAAGTATTTCAGCAATAAGTGCAACTGAAAATACTGTAAATACAGATGTTATCAGTACTGATAATAATAAATATAATAATTTAGAAACAAACATCCAATATGATGAAGTTTCAACAAGTAAAGAGAATTCTGAAATTAATATAGAAGAAAACAATAATAATGATAAAGAGAGCGAATCAGAAACAGATAAAATAACAACAGATAATGAAGGTGAGTTAACCTTCACGGACTTAAATACGACTATTAATGATAATACTAATTCCACAGTCTATTTATCTAATAATTACAAATATGAGGATTCAGACTCTAATTTTCAAGATGGTATTATAATTAATCGTGATTTAACGATTTATGGTAATGGAGTAACATTAGATGGAAGCAATAAGGCAAGAATATTTAAAGTAGAAAATAACATAAATGTTAAATTTTATGATATAATCTTTATAAACGGTCAAGCAGAGCTTGGTGAAGCTGGTGGAGCAATATACGGAGGAACTGCATACAACTGCATATTCAAAAACAACAATGCATTTTATGGTGGAGCAATATACCAAGGAAATGCATACAACTGTACATTCACCGAAAACAAGGATACTAGTGACATATCATGTGGTGGAGCAATAAATCAAGGAAATGCAACTAATTGTACATTCACTGAAAACAGAGCAGCTTATGGTGGAGCAATATATAATGGAACAGCTTACAACTGTAACTTCACAAATAACCGTGGAGAGTATGGTGGAGCAATTAATCTAGTAAATGCATACAATTGTACATTCACCGAAAACACAGCAACATATTATGGAGGAGCAGCATATAACGTAACAGTCTACAACTGTACATTCATAAAGAACGAAGCTACGGGTTATGAAGATCAAAGTGGTGGAGCAATATACCAAGGAAATGCAACTAATTGTACATTCACTGAGAACAAAGCAGAAAAAAATGGTGGAGCAATATATGATGTTAATGCATATAACTGTGAATTCACCAATAACAACGCAACCTATGGTGGAGCAATGTATTATGGAGATGCAATCAATTGTATATTCACAAACAACAATGCATTAAATGGTGGAGCATTATACCAAGGAAATGCAACTAATTCTACATTCGCAAATAACCTAGCTACGGGGGAGGATGAGACAAATGGTGGAGCAATATACCAAGGAAATGCATTTAACTGTATATTCACAAACCACCGTGCATTAAATGGTGGAGCATTATACCAAACAAATGCAACTAATTGTATATTCATAGCCAACGATGCAGCTTATGGAGGAGCAATGTATGATGGAGATGCAATCAACTGTACATTCATAAATAACATAGGACAAGGATATGGTGCGGCAATGTATGGAGGAAATGCTATCTTATGTATATTTGAGAATAATACATGTGACAATACAAATATTATTCCTGTTACAATCAATGTATTAAATTACATATCCCCTTACAGCTCAGGTGAAAGTTTAAAATTCAACTTAACCGCTAATGATAGGGTGTTGGATGGATTTAATACTGCTATAAAAATATATAAAGATGGAGAAGTAATCAAAACTGTTTATGCTTTGACTGGTGAAGGATGGGTTGTAGATTTAGATGTTGGTGAATATATTGCAGAGTTAAGTCTCACAGATTTTCCAGATGAAAATTCAACAAATGCAACTATTGAGGTTTCAAAAGCAAATACAACAGTTGTTATTGACCCAATAATAGATGCTATAGTAGGAAAAGAAATAAAAGTTAAATATACTACTAACAGTAAAGGAAATGTAACAATTAAAGTAAATGGTAAAGTAATAATAGACGGTATATTTAAACCAACTGCTGTGGGAACTTATAATCTTATTGTAGAGATTGCAGAAACTGAAAACTACACTGCAGGATCAAATGAGACCACATTTACAGTTGGTAAAGCAGGAAGTAAAATTACCGTAAAACCTGTAACCACTACTTACAATGTAGGTAAATATTTAATAATTACATTAAAAGACCAAAATGGTAATGCTATAAAAAATGCCGTATTAACAGTAAACCTAGGTAGTGCTAAAAATTATAAAACTGATAAAAACGGTCAAATTAAAATCAATGTTGCTACACTTATACCAAAAACATATAATGCAAAAATTACCTATGCAGGATCAAATAATTATAATGGTTCTACCTCATCAGTAAAAGTCACAGTTAAAAAAGCTACACCAAAAATAACAGCAAAATCAACAATCTATAAGCTAAGAGTAAAAACAAAAAAATACACAGCAAGCTTTAAAACTAATAAAAATCAAGCTCTTAAAAACACAAAAGTTGCATTAAAAGTCCAGGGTAAAACATATATTGCTAAAACTAATAGCAGAGGACAAGCAACATTTAAAATAACAAACCTTAACAGAAAAGGAACATCTATAGCAGTTATAACAGTCCCAAAAAACAAATACTACAATAAAATAAGTAAAAAAGTAAAAATTGCTGTAATACAATAAAAAAATATATATTTTAATATAAAGGGTTTACAACAACTCTTTAAAACTTTTCTTTTTTTCATATATTATTTAAATCTATAAAAATTAAATCTTATTTTATTAATTAAAATTTATACACAAGCCATGTAGATGTTTTAACGGTCATTAGTTTTCTTAAATGATTGTAAGTAGTATATTAGTTTAATAATAAAAGATAAAAAATTATTAAAATAGATAATAAAAAAAAATGCTATAATTTTATTAAAAAATTAATCAAAAAAATAAGAAAATAAAAATAAGTTTGTGTATGAATTTAAACTTATTTTATAATTGTATAGCTTTTTGTTCTACCTCATCATTGTCTTTATCCTCATAGAGGAAATCAGCAAATGATGTTAATTTTTCTATTCCTTTAACCTCATCTTTAAATAGAGGAACCTGTGTAATTTCTTTATCAGAAAATTTTTGAGCAATTAAAGCTAAACGTTTTTGTTGTAACTTAAATCTTGAATGACAGAAATCACAATCTGTAATATCTGGCATTACCTGATTTACAATTATACCATCTGTGGTCATATCATGTTTATCTAATGCTTCCATTGCCCTTTCAGATTCATAGATAGACATTTCTTCAGGAATAACAACCATTTTAAATGTGGATCTTTCAGAATCTGCTAATATTTTTCTAGCTTTTTCTACTTGTTTTTTAGTTTCTTCTAGTTCCTGTGTGGTTTGTGCATCATCATTACCCATAAATGGTATAATATTTTTAAGTGCATTTGCAGCAGCACCAATTTTTGCTTTTGCTTTCATCATTGTTCCAACCCATGATTCCATTACTTCTGGGAATGAAAGTAATCTTAAGGTATGGCCTGTAGGTGCTGTGTCAAATACTACTACATCATAATAGTCATCAGTTTCATTATTAATAATCTTTAAAAATAATTCAAATGCTGCTGTTTCATCTGCACCTGGTGATGCTGATACTAAATCCATTTGATCAGCTAAAAAATCAAGACCCATCATTGATTCACCATCTGCTGATGCTTTACGTGCATCTAACTCTCTTTGTTTTTCTTCCATTGCAACATCTGGATCTAATTCCATAGCCCATAAGTTTTCCATAATGAATTTTGGGTATGGTCCAACATAGGTTTCAAGTGAATCTGATAAGGAATGAGCAGGATCAGTAGATACAATTAAGGTTTTTTTACCCTGATTTGCTAACCATATTCCAGTTGAAGCTGAAACAGAAGTTTTACCTACTCCACCTTTTCCCCCTACAAATACAAATGTTGTTTCATCTTTATTAAAAGTAAATAAATCTTTAAAAGCCATAATATACACTCCAAAATAGTGATTATATAAATTTAAAAAAAATTTTATAAAAATATCATTAACAAAAAGACAATAAACTGATTTTGTCAATATCTCCACTTTTTTGCGGATAATTTATAAAATCATTAAGTAAATAATATTATATTTCCATCAGTAATAAATATTATTCTTATCAATAAATAATAAAAAAATAATTAATTTTATGGATTTAAGGTTTAATACCATCTATATATACACATGAGTAGAAATTAGAAAAACTTTCAAATATGTCAAAAAATTTAATAGTAAAGTCTTATATAATAAAGGTATAGTGATAAAAGGATAATTATTTTTAATAAAATTATTATTAGATAAAATCAAGGGATAGAATGTTTAAGGACCTAAACAACTTAATTGATAGTGAAGATAACAATAAATCATCACTAGTAAAAATTTTAAAAAAAATAGCTAAAACAATAACTGTTTATGACCAGATGAAAGTTATAAATGAAATCAAAGAAGAGTTAGTTTATACAGACGGTCCACTTAAAGAAACCACTTTTGAAACCTATGCTAAATATTTTGTTTTAAGGATTAATGATATTAAAAATGATAAAAACACCTATGACAATGAAAAATTTGATTTTGATGAATATGTAAAATCTATTGTAACACTTGAAAATCTATACCTTGAAAAACGAAAAACAAAAGAAAAAAGTATCGAAGCTATAAAAATCTATTTTGTTATTTCACTATATACAACATTTATCCTTGAAGAACCTATACATCCTGTAGGAACAAAATTCCCTGGAAATCTAGAATTACAATATAAAGATGGAATATATTATTGCCCGGTTAAAGAAAATAATAAGGATAATCCTCATGCAGTTTGCCCATTCTGTATTGCTGAGCAATTAGAATTTTAAATTTATCATTTATCTAGTTTCACCCTTCCATTTGAAGTACATAATAAATGAGTTTATTAGGTATATAGCCCACATTAGTAATACTGCAACACTACCAGTGCCGTCTGACACTGCTTTTACCCACAATGTAACAGTAGCAAGGTTTACGATTATCCACAAAATCCATTGTTCAGCATACATCTTAACGGATATGTATAATGCAACAATTCCTACAACTGTACTCAAAGCATCAACAAAAGGTAAATTACCATTTAGTAATGCCAATATCATACCATAGACTAATGTTAAAAATGCAACGACAATGAGCATAATTATAGTGTATTTCAAATTCAATGATTTTTTGTAAACCTCATTAGTATTTGGATTCATATTTTTTGTCCAGATATATAAACCATAGAGCTGCATTGGTAAATAATAAATGAGATTTAACATCACTTCACCATAATATTTTGATTGAAAAGCAATGATTGAATATGTAATTGCATGCAATAGCCCAAATACATATGCAGATAGTTTTCCTTTACCTGTGCAGATAACACATAATATACCGAATAATGCAGTTATAATTCCAAGTGGTTTGTCACTAATATATATTGACACGCCTGTTATAAGAATTGATGTTAGTACTAACCATATAATCTCCCATTTTTTCCATCCCAAAAGTTCATTTTTAATTGTTTCATTTAGCATTATGTATCACTCTAATGATTTGATATTTTTGTAAGGACCTTAAATATTTATATGAGACTATATTTTTAACAAATCTAAACAACTAGAAATAATTATTAGTTCATTGAAAATAAGTCATAAATGGACATTTTACTATTATATTACATTATTTATTCTTTTTCCATTATAATATAAATTCATATCTTAATTTATCTAAAGATTAAAAAGAGATAATTTAAAAAATTATTACTATTAAATATCTTAAAGTAATTAAAAATAGAATACAGATTAAATATAGTTAAATAAAACTCAAATTGTATATGTTGCATAAAATATTTATAATTTTTGATTCTAGAAAAAATCATAAAATTTTCATTCAATATAGTGTTAATAATAATTCATAAGTTTTTTGAGAGATGAAAAAATTATTGATTCTATATATTTTAATTAAGGTGGATTCTGTATAAAATATATTTATTATAATTCATTTATATTTAATAAATTAATATATCAAAAAAGTTAAAATAATAGTACCCTCAAAATTTCTTGTTTATGAAACGATTCATTATATATAAATGATTTAATACTAGCAATTATTAGACTATAAAAGTGATTTAATATGTATTCAAATTCAATTAATTATAAAAAAGATGCAGATTACTGGAAAAAATATCTTTCAAATATTGAGGGTTATGCTGAGATTAAAGTTCCGAAAAATCAAATGAATTATTCCATAGAAAAATCTGTGAAAAATTTAGGTAAAAATCTAAATCAATTAAACATTGCAGATTTTTCCAGTAAACATGATATTTCACCAGATATCCTATTCATGTCTGCTGTCTTATTAGTATTGGATAAGTATACTTATTCAACAAAAGCATTACTAACAAATATTCATAAGCAAAAAGTAGATTCCGAAATCTGTAGTAATATAAGAGAATTTTCAAAAGAATTACCCTTAATTATAGACAGAAATAATCGGAGCCAAAACATCAAATCATTATTATCTAATGTAAAAAATACATGGGATAATGTTTTAAATCATAGTCGTTATCCTTTTGAAAGAATTATTGAAGGAAAAAATATTACTCCAACGATTACATTTAGGTATTTTAATGATTATCACTCTAATATAATTGAAAAGAATAATTTAAAATATTTTAAACAGAATCAAGATTTGGAAATACATTTTAATAAGAATGAAGATAATAGCTTTTTTATAAGTTTATATTACAATACACAATTATACACCTATGAATATATGAAAACATTTATAAATTCCGTTTATCTTATAATAAATAAAATTTTAAATTCAGATATTAATAATTTAACCATTAAGGATATTGGGTTAACTGACAAGAAAATGGATAAAGGTATTTTTGATTATTCCATCCCCACTATTGTTGAATTATTTGAAAAGCAGGTTCAGTTAAATTCTTCCAAAAAAGCTTTGATTGTTAATGATGAGCAGATTTCTTATGATGAGTTAAACCAAAATGCCAATAGAATTGCTAATAGTCTTTTAAAAATAGTTAATCCCAAATCTTCTATTGTCGTTTTTCTTTCTAGGAGTAAAGAATTGATATATTCTATTTTAGGCGTTCTTAAGGCAGGTTGTTCTTTTATTCCAATAGATGAATCTTATCCTAAAGATCGAATAGAACATATTATAAATGATAGTGATTGCCAGCTTATTATAACAGACAAGGATATGGACAATGCAATAAATCCCCAAGTATTATTAGATAATAAAAATACTGATAATCCGAATAATAAGATTGATGTTAATGATTTAGCTTATATGCTTTATACTAGTGGTACTACTGGAGTTCCTAAGGGAGTATTTGTTTCTCACAAGAATATTGCAAATATTGTAATGCCTGCAAAGGATAATATACTTAATCATACATTCACAGAAGATATAGATAAAGTATTAACATTAACTGCTGTCAATTATACTCCTTCTATAAGGGATTTCACATTAACACTGGCTTCTGGTTTAACTCTTGTTTATGCAAATAATGATGAAATTGAGAATATTAACAATTTAATCCATTTAATTGAAAAATATAAACCGCAAATTATAGGTTCAATTACCCCTTCAAGATTAACAGAATATTTGGAAATTCCAAATTTTGTTAAAGCATTCCAACATATTAAAAAAATTGTATTGTTAGGTGAAAAATTCCCACCATCTTTATATACTAAAATAAAATCTAAAAATTCTTCTATCCGTATATATAATGATTATGGATCTACTGAAACAGTATTTATTGGCCTTAAGGAAATAGTTAGTGAAGAAAATATTACAATCGGTTCTCCTGGACATAATGTTGATAGATATATAATGGATATTGATGAAAAAATTTTACCTGTATCTGTTCAAGGACAATTATATGTTTCAGGCCCATCAATAACATTAGGATATTCAAATAAAGAACTTAACAGTTCTTATATCAAAATTAATAATAAACGATTTTTTAAAACAGGTGATTTAGGTTATTTACTGGATAATGGTGAAATTAAATTATTAGGACGTGTTGACAAACAAATAAAATTAAGGGGTCAAAGATTAGAACCTGATGAAATTATTACATTAATTAATAAATTTGAAAACATATCAAATAGTACAATAACCCTTAAGCAAATCAATGGTTTGGATTATTTAATTGCATATTATGTGAGCAATGTTGAAATAAATGATGATGAATTAACTACCTATTTGAAAAGAAAGCTGCCCATGTATATGGTGCCATCTCAATTTATTAAAATTCCTGAAATTCCAACTAATATTAATGGTAAATTAGATATGAGCAAATTACCTGAACCATCATTTGATGATATTGAATATGAAGCACCAACAAATGAAAAAGAAAACTTAGTTGTAAATGCTTTTGAAAAATTGTTTAATAAGAAAATTGGAATAAATGATGATTTTATTTCCTTGGGAGGAACTTCCCTTACAGCATCACATATTTTAAATTATTTATCTGATTATAATATAACAACTGCCGATATATTACAATTGAGAACACCTAAAAAATTAGCAGAACATTTAAAGGAAATTAATATTAATTTTGATAAATATGGATTTGATGATATTGTTCCTTTATCTACATCCCAATTAAATGTATATTTAGATGAAGTGGTTAATGAAACGGGAACTGGATATAATAATTCATTTAAACTAGAATTTAATGAAAAATATTCTGTAGATGAAATTAAAAAAGCTTTAATTAAATTAATTGATATATACCCTATTTTAAAAACCCGTATCATAAATCATAATGGACAAACACCATCCTGCGTATTTGATGCAAAATTAGAAATTAAAGAAGGAAACTTAAACGACATTAAAACTTTTGTCAGACCTTTTAAATTGGATAAAAATATATCAAGGTTTTTAATTGTAAAAGATGGTAAATCTAATATTTTATGTTTTGACATACATCATTTAATTTTTGATGGCTCATCATTAAATATACTATTAAACACATTAAACTCTATTTTAAATAATAAAAAAGTCGATTTTGTTGATAATGGAATATTAAGACAAATATTATTTGAAGAAAATATTGATTCCAAATATATGGATGATGCAAAAGAATTTTTTAATTCAATGTTAGCTAATATTGATGAAGCATATGATCTTTTACCTTCCATAGACAAGGATAATGAAACTGAATATATGGATACTTTTCATATAGATAATAAGGCTTTGACTACCTTTTTACAAAGTAACAGTATTACTCATAATCAGTTTTTTTCAAGTATTTTCGCCTATACCTTATCTAGATTTACAGGTTCCAATAAAGTTTTATTTAATCTCATTGTTGATGGAAGAGGGCATGTAGATTTAACAAATTCTGTAGGAATGTTTGTTAGAACTTTACCTATTTTACTTGATTGTAAAAATCAAAAAGTAAGTTCTTTTTTTAAACAATCTTCAAATATAATTAATTCATTGATAAAATATGAACTATATCCATTCCATCAATTAACTCATGAACATGATTTAAATCCAAATATATTTTTCCAATATTCTTATGATATTTTTGAAAATGATATCTATGAATTAAAACATGATTTTAAAAGAGATTTATCATTTAATATTTATGATGTTAGTGAAGATGAACTAGGAATAAAAGTATTATATTCTGAAAAATTCTCACAAGAATTCATTAAACGCTTTGTTGATTGCTATATATTAATTTTAAATGGAATCATGAAAGTTAATGAATTATCTAATCTAAATTTTAATCTTAAATCAGATTTAATTTTACTGGATTCCTATAATAACACTGAAGATTCTTTAATATATGAGGATGTTTTAGATGCATTTAATGAAAATCTCTCAAGGCATCCTGATAATAAACTTGTATCTTATAAAGATGTTTCTTACTCATATGGTGAAAGCGCTTTTATAGCAAATAAGATTGCTCAAAAGTTAATTGGGCTAGGAGTCGAATTTCAAACTAGTGTTGGCTTTTTAGTACCTCGTAGTGAATTGTATATGCTTTCAGTCTTAAGTATTTTATCCGTTGGTGCCGTTTATGTTCCTTTAGATAATCAGTTGTCTGATGAACGCATAAAATTCATGATTAATGATACCAAAACTAAGGTTATTATTGTCAGTGATGAGACATATGAACGTGCAACTAATTTAGGTGGGGAATACAATATTTTAAATGTCTCAGACATTATAAATGACAAGGTCTCTACTTTATCAATATTACCTGTGGTTCATAGTGATTTAGCTTGTATTTTGTATACAAGCGGTACTACTGGCATTCCTAAAGGAGTCAAAATTACTAGAAAGGCAATTCTTAATATATCAAGTGTTTATTGTGATAAATATGAATTTACTCGAGATTGTGTTGGCGGTATGTTTGCAACAATTGGTTTTGATATAGGCTCTCTGTCAATTGTAACAGCATTGTATTCTGGTGCTTGTTTAGACATAATTCCTGAAGATATTAAACTAAACATGTTTGAATTAAACAGATTTATTAATGAGCATAATATTACCCATATTTCAATTACTGCACAGGTAGCAAAATTATTCATGCAAAATGACAGTGCTAATTCACTCAGAATTTTATCTGTTGGGGGTGAAAAACTAGGAGAAATCAAAAGCCCAAATAATTATATGTTAATTGATGAATTCGGACCTACAGAATCATTTGCTTTTGTATCATCAATCAATAATTCTGATAAAATTGACCCCTCTTCAATCGGCCACATTAATAAAAATATGAAATTTTATATTCTGGATGATGAATTCAGACAAGTTCCTATTGGTGCTGTAGGTGAATTATACTTATCAGGTTTTCAGGTTGCTGAAGGTTATCTGAATCGTGAAAAAGAAACAAAAAATGCATTCCTTAAAAATCCATTCAGTGATGATAATGATTATGATAAACTTTATCGTACTGGAGATATGGTACGTGTATTGCCTGATGGTTCTTTAGGCATTGTAGGTCGTCCTGACAGTCAGGTCAAAATTAGAGGTAATCGTGTAGAACTTTCAGAAGTTGAAGCTGCAATTCGCCAACTTAATTATATTGATGATGTAACTGTACAACCTACCAAAATCCAAGAAAATAACGAGTTAGTAGCTTATGTAGTTGTATTAGAAGAGATTAAAAATCTTAAAGAAGATATTCAAAAATATATTAAAATGAATAAACCTGATTATATGGTTCCTCTCTTTGTTATTCAGTTGGATAATATTCCTTTAACCGTTAACGGAAAGGTAGATAAAAATAAGTTGCCAAAAGTAGAAATCAACACTAAAAATACAGCGCCAAAAAACCATACAGAAAAGAAATTGTTGGAAATATGTTGGGAAGTATTGGATAATCAAAATTTTGGTGTCACTGATAATTTAGCTTCTTTAGGTATTTCTTCATTTAATTTAATAGAGTTAAATCATAGAATTTATTCAACATTTAACATAGACTTAAAGTATTTGGATTTAGTGCAGTGTAAAAATATTAGAGACATATATTATCTTTTGAACAAAAACAATTACACTGTCTTTAAAAAATATGAAAAAAGAAAATATTATCCTTTAACTGAACATCAGACTTGGGTCAGTCAGTTAAGAATTGAAACTCCTAATTATCTTAAATTAAATTTTACTGTAAAAATTAAAAATGTTGATGTTTTTCGTCTTAAAAAAACCATTATAAACTTTATGGATAAACATCCATTTTTAAAATCTACATTAATAGAAAAACAGGGAAAATATTATCTTAAACGGGAAGACAATGCAAATATTTCAGATTTAATTGATATTGATAGGAAAAACAAAAAGGAATTTGATTTATTTGTAAAAAAATTGGATAATGATTCCCATTTTTTAGAAAATTATCTTAAAGAGGGATATATAAAATATAGCTCTAAATTTTTTTACTGCCGATTGACTGAATATAATAATACTGTATTTGTTACAATATTATTTGATCACCTGTTCTTTGATTATTATTCCTTATTCTCCATGCTAAATGAAATTGATAAAATTTATTCTAATGATGAGGATAAAATAGAACCTGAAATCATTGACGGTTTTGATTATAATATGTTTTTTGTTAATGATGAGAAAAAAAATTCCAAATTCAATAAAAAACTGGAAAAAGAACTATTCGATTATGGAGATTTATATATTACACCAGACAGAAATGAGGATATTAATCCAATTCAGCGAAGCAATATTATGCATGCTTTTCATAATAAAAAATCCATTCAGGAATATTGTAAAAAATTTAATATTAAATATAATCAGTTTTTCTTAGCAACATTTGTTTTAACAATATCTAAATTCTGTGGATTGAAAAAAGGATTTGTTCCTGTATTATACAATGGACGGATTTTTAATGAAATACTAAATACATATTACTGTACTGTAAAACCTATTTTTTTAAAAATGGAAATGTATAAATGGACTACTATTAAAGATGTCATTGACAATATATCTGATGAATTTATTAGAATTTTTAAGACAGAACCTAATACTTCATTATATCTTTTTTACGAAAATCAGTGGATATTCAATTTCATTGAATATTCAGAAAATAATTTTAATTTGGATATTTCTGATTATAAAAATAGGGCAAATACTTCAGAATCAGCTAAGAAAGACCATGAAAATTATTTAAATGAATCAATAATATTTGAAACGGAAAAATATTATGTTGTTAATATGAGTTTTCGTGATAAATATTATTCACAAAAATATATTGATGAGTTTTTAAATTGTTGGGACCAAATAATTAAATATGTAACATATCAAGAAGATTTAAATATGAGTCTAGATTTTAATGAAAAAAATTTTGAAAAATAATAAAAAAATTCTTATTTAGAATCAAGATATTTTTTTACAGTATAATCTACACTTAATTTAAACCATTCTTTATCCATTTCAGATTCTATGGCATAGTACCCTTCATCAATTATCATACTTAAATCTCTTATAAAAAGATCATTATCAGATATATTTGAATTTTCAAATAAATCTTTTTCAATTGTCATCCCATATTTGTATAATTCTTCTATTTTGAAATTAGAATCCCTGTAAAAAATTTGAGGTTCTCTTAAAGGGTTTTCTGGAATTATATAATATTTTTCCCAATCATAACAACGTTGCTCTGGAGGGGTTAAATCCCATAATAAGGATCCTGGAAGTGCTATAGGCATAAAAGATTTTACCATCAATTTTTCACAAATTAAATCATGTTCCTTGAAAAATTTAATCGTGTCCTCATACATTGTTGGTTTTTCTTTTGGCAACCCAAATAAAAATAAAACTAAACAAGAAATATTTACATCCATTAGCTTTCTAAAAGTTTTTGCAGCGACTGTTAGGTATTCCTCTGTTTTTTTATGAGAAATTTTTCCATTGAACTTTAATGTATCCAAGTTGACACTTTCAAATCCGAATATAATATTTCTACAGTAGCTTCCTTTTAATGATTCAATATCTTTTGTTTTCAAAAGGTCAACTCTTGTTCCAAACTCCCATGGAATCTTGAGGTCTCTCATAGTATTGCAGACAGCCTTTAATTGCCTTTTATTTGCCCCAAATAATGCATCATATATTGTGATTTTTTTGGGTTCATATAATTCATATAATGTTTTTAAATACTTGATAGTATTTTCTTCATTAAGTGTTCTGTACTTTCCTTGGTCTACTATTCGGGAATTACAGAAGGAACATCTTCCTATACATCCTCTAGATAAAATTATTGAACCTGCAGGGTCTCTATCATGCCAAAATGGTCCATCTAAAGCTTTAACATAAGCTCTATACTTTTCTATTTCAAAATCATCAAAAACTTCAAAAATTGGTGCTAAAGTATTTAAATCTTTAATAAATCCTATACCTGGATTGATTTTCACATGACCATCTTCAAAATAATCAATCCCTTCAATATTTTCCAGACTTTTACCATTTTCTAGATTTTGAATAATTTGATAAATAATTTCTTCACCTTCACCTTTTACAACTATATCGATTAATCCCTTATTTAATAATTCTTGAGAATAGTATGTTGCATGAATTCCTCCACAGATAATAATACTTTCAGGTGAAACTCTTTTAATTAACTCAAATGTCTGAAATGAAGAATTTGCTGTAGAACTAAAATGACAATCAGATATGATTACATCAAAGGCATGTTCTGTTAAGTATTTTTCCAGTTCCTTTTCAGGAAATTCCATACAATGTTGAGTAAATGTTTTGAACATAAAAATTTCACTATTTTTAAAATCATTGAAGGAATTTAATTTTAATGAATCAACATCAAGATAATGAATATTTGCATCCAATATATCTATTTCAACATTTTTAGATTTTAAGTATGCAGAAATACTCATCAAACCCTGAGGAGGGGAATAGACAACATATTGCTTCGGACAATGAAGCACACAAATTTTTAAAGTATTCATATTATTTTTCTCCATTTTTTTAAACTTAATGTTTAAATATGTTTTTTAAAGGTATTAATCTTTATATTTAATTCCAAAACTTTTGATATATATCTAAAAAATAATTAGTTAAATATAGTATATGATTTTATCTATTTAAAAAAAAAGCAAAAAAGTATATTAAACTACTTAATAATAATAATTAAAAACATTCCTAAGATAATGCAAGATTATCAAACAAAAATTTCTTCAAATTTATAGAAAATACCCAGGTTTTCTTAAAAGTCTATTGATAGGAAAAGTAGACAGTACAAATATAAACAGAAGATTATTTAAGATATATATCAGATAAACCTTTTAAAAAATATTAAAATCCTAAAATAATATTAGATTATATATGATGAGAAGACGACTAAGTAGTTAACATAAAATATGTCCTAAGAATTGGCAGTTCATTTAATATAATTTAAATAAATTAAAAACAATATACAATACATAGGTTAATAATTTTAAAATCTTTAATGTGATTTTTTATGAGTAAATTACCAAAACTAAATAGTCAAAAAGTTAAAGATGAAATTTCTTTATTTATTCAAGATAAAGTTTCAAAATCTCATAGTGAAGGTATTGTTATAGGTTTAAGTGGAGGAATAGACTCAACAGTTTCAGCTTACTTAGCTACAGAAACTATTGGTCGTGAAAATATATTTGGTATACATATGTTCTCATCTACTACTCCCAAAGAAGATACTGATCATGCTAGATTAATAGCTAAAATTTTAGACATTGAATATAAAGAGGTAAATATTGATTCTATTTCAAAAGAATTTATAAAAATAGCTGATGAGAATAATGAAGATTATGCAAGTGAATGTCTTAAATTATCTACTGGAAATCTTAAAGCAAGAATTAGAATGTCTTTATTATACTACTTTGCAAATCTTAAAAACTATTTAGTAATAGGAACTGGTAATAGAAGTGAACTTTTAATTGGATACTTTACTAAATATGGTGATGGAGCTTGTGATATGGAACCTATTGGGGATATTTACAAAAGCCAATTAAGGGAACTTTCACGAGACTGGAATATTCCAGAAGAAATTATTGTAAAACCTCCAAGGGCTGGCTTGTGGCCAGGTCAAACTGATGAAGATGAAATTGGATTAAGTTATGAGCTTTTAGACAATCTGTTATATATGATTATTGATGAGGATTTAACAAATAAAGAAATTCGTAATGTACTTGAAATATCAGATGATGAAATTAATATGATTAGAAATAAAGTAATAAATAGCCGTCATAAAGTTCAAATGCCTGAAATTCCAATTGTATCAAATAAAATAGATAGAACTTAAATTTATTATAATGGATTAATACAAATAAAAATAATAAAATGGTGATTCAGTGACAGAGAATATAGAGAAAAAATGGCAGGAAAAATGGCAAGATGCAAAGTTATTTGAATCAAACCCTAATGATAAAGAAAAAATGTATATTACAGTAGCATTCCCTTATCCTAGTGGTGCAATGCATGTTGGTCATGGAAGAACATATACTGTTCCAGATGTATTTGCAAGATTTAAAATAATGCAGGG
Organism: uncultured Methanobrevibacter sp.; assembly: GCA_900314605.1. Classification (GTDB taxonomy): domain Archaea; phylum Methanobacteriota; class Methanobacteria; order Methanobacteriales; family Methanobacteriaceae; genus Methanarmilla. The sequence goes on from OMVX01000037.1 coordinate 34,147, forward strand.
TTATAATGTATTATTCCCAATGGGTTGGCATGTAACTGGTGCACCGGTTATTGGAATTGCAGATAGAATAAAAAATAAAGATAAATGGACCTTAGACTTATATGAAAATGTTCATAAGGTTCCTCATGATACATTATCTTCACTTGAAGATCCTATTAATATTGTAAAATACTTTTCAAATGAATATCATGATGTAATGAATAAAATGGGTTATACTATTGATTGGAGAAGAGAATTTAGAACAATTGACCCTACTTATCAAAAATTTATAACTTGGCAAGCTAATACTCTTTATAAAAAAGGTTTAATCCAGCAAGGAGAACATCCTGTTAAATACTGCCCTCATGATGAAAATCCTGTAGGAGACCATGACCTACTTGAAGGTGAAGGTGTTGGAGTAAATGAACTTACACTTTTAAAATTCCCTGTTGATGATAAATTCTTAGTCACTGGTACTTTAAGACCTGAAACTATTTTTGGCGCAACAAATATCTGGTTAAATCCTTCTATTCATTATATTCTTGTTGAAGTGGAAAGTGGAGAGTATAAAGGTGAAAAATGGATAATGTCAGATGATGGATTTTATAATATTTCCAATCAAAAGGACCTTAAAAAATTAGAAGACATTGATCCTGAAGAGTATATTGGAAAAATAGCTAAAAATCCATTAACAGATGAAGATGTACCAGTATTCCCTGCAAGTTTTGTAAGTAGTGAATATGGTAGTGGAGTAGTATTCTCTGAACCTGCTGATGCACCTGCAGATTATATTGCACTTCAAGATTTGAAAAATAACGACACCTTAATAGAAAAATATAATATTCGCCAATTAGTTGAATCTGCCAAGCCAAGAAATGTTGTGACAGTTGAAGGTTATGGTGAGATTCCTGCAAAAGAAATAATAGAAAAATTAGAGATTACAAATCAGGATGATCCTAAAGTTCAAACTGCTACAGAAGAATTATATAAAACTGAACATAGTAAAGGTCATGTAAGTGACCATATAGAAAAGTATGCAGGTAAAAGAGTAGCATTTGTAAGAGATGAAGTTAGAGATGATCTTATAGATGCAGGATATGCTGATATAATCTACGACTTTGCAGAAAGACCTGTTATCTGTAGATGTGGCCATCGTTGTGTTGTTAAAATATTAAATGATCAGTGGTTTATGAAATATTCAAATACTGAGTGGAAAGTAAAAGCTAATGAATGTCTTGAAGGAGAAACAATTATTCCTCAGGAAGTTAAATCAAACTTTGAATATTATCTTAATTGGTTAGATGATTGGGCTTGTTCTAGAAGAGTAGGTCTTGGAACAAGAGTTCCTTGGGATCAGAAATGGTTAATTGAGCCTCTTACAGATTCAACAATTTACATGTCTTATTATTCTATAGCTAAATACCTAAAAGATATGGATGAAGATCTTTTAAATGATGCATTCTTTGATAAGGTATTTTTAGATATTGACTCTGATGAGATTAAAGTAGATGATGATATAATAAAAGAAATACAAAAAGAGTTTAATTACTGGTATCCTTTAGATTGGAGATTATCTGCAAAGGATTTAGTTGGAAACCATCTTAGTTTCTTAATGTTTGCACACTCTGCAATATTCCCAAAAGACAAATGGCCTAAAGGAACAGTTGTTTTTGGTATGGGACTTCTTGAAGGAAATAAAATGTCCTCATCTAAAGGTAATGTAATTTTACTTGATGATGCTATAGATGAATTCTCTGCAGATGTTGTAAGATTATTTTTAATGAGTTCTGCAGAACCATGGCAGGATTTCGACTGGAGAGATAAGGAAGTTAAAGGTACACAAAGAAGACTCCAATGGTTTAGAGAATTTGCAGATAAAGTAAATGAAATTGTTGGAGCTAAACTTAACTTATCTAATATTAAACCTGTAGAATTAAAACGTAATATAGATAAATGGATGATAGGTCAGTTAAATATACATATTAAAAATTCAACTGAAGCATTAGAAGTATTCCAAACAAGAAAAGCATCCCAGGAATCAATATTCTTACTTAAAAAAGATGTAGATCATTATATGTATAGAACTAAACATTTACTTAATAATCCTGATGATGAGATGATTTATGTTCTATCTACATTAATTGAAAATTGGATTAAATTACTTACACCATTTACTCCACATACTTCAGAAGAACTTTGGAGCAAATATGGAGGTTCAGGATTTGTAAGTGAAGCAAAATGGCCAGAATATGATGAAAGTACCATTAATGAAAATATTATTGCATCAGAACAACTTACCCAAAATCTTGTAAAGGATATTACAGAGATTATGAAAATGGTCAAAGAAGATGTTGGAAAAATCCATATTTATCTTGCACCAGATTGGAAATGGGACTTGTATAGAATAGCTGATGAGGTAGGTAAACCTGATATTGGCCAAATCATGGGTAAAGCTATTAAAGATAATATCCATTCAGATAAAAAAGATATTGCTCAAAATGCTAAAAAGATTAGTAAAGAAATTACTAAGACTAAATATATTGGTAAAATTGATGAGGCAAGTATATTAGAAGATAGTAAGGCCTATATTGAAGAAGAATGTGGAAGTGAGGTTATTATCCACATTGATGATTCATATGATCCTCAAAATAAAGCAAGAAATGCAATGCCTTATAAACCAGCAATATTCTTAGAATAGTCAGCTTATTTAATTATATTTTATAAAAAAAGTAAAATTTTATATAATTCAATAAGCTAATATTTAACTAACAGTCCGAATCCAAGGGACAATCATTTGTCCTTTGGCTATTTTTAATTTTATAAGATTTTTTTAAATCTAAATTTGATATTTACAATAAATTATCTTAATAAATAAAAAACTTAGTTTATTTAATTTTAAAATAGTTTAGTAAATTTAATATATTATCTTTATCAAAAATTTTATTGAAAATTTTTTTATAATTAAATATTTTAAGGTTATTAACATGCATGAATTATCAATGGCTCAAGGAATATTAGATTCTGTATTAGAAAATGCTGAAAAGAACAATGCTAAACAAGTAACACAGGTTGTTATAGAAATTGGACGTTTAGCTATGCTTAATCCTGAACAAGTACGATTTATGTTAGGTGTTTTAAATGAAGATACTATAGCAGCTAATGCTGAATTTGTTATTGAGGAAATTCCTGCTCAAATCAAATGTAAAGATTGTGATTTTGAAGGGGAAGCTAAAATTGATGATAGTGACCATTATATGCCTATTATTAAATGTCCTAAATGTGACTCTTATAAAGTAGATGTAATTAATGGTAAAGATGTTATTGTTAAAAATATTATTATTGATAAGGAAGATGATGAGGATTAGTTTTTTAGTTTTTAGCTTTTAACTCTTCTTATTTTATTTTTTAAATAATTATAATTATTTTATTTCTTGTTTTTATTGATTATAAAATTGTAATTGTTTTAAATTTTTTCAGTTAGTAATACTTTTTTTTAGTTTTTTTTAAAAATTGTAATAATTTATTTTCTTAAAATAATAATGATTATATAATATTTAAATAAATATATTATAATAATATTTGATTAATAATTTTAATATTATATTTTTTAATAATATTGATTGAAAATAAAAATTAAAGTTATTTTACCAATTATAAAGATTTTTAAGTTTTTAGGAGTGATTAGATGCATAAAATTGCTGATGTTACTGTTGCAGAAAATATAATGAAAGCTAATAATAAAATTGCTGAATTTAATCATAAATTATTCGATGGTTATAACGTTTTTTGTATAGATTTTGTAGGTGCTATTGGTTCTGGAAAAACTGCACTTATAGAAAAATATGTAGATTCTGTTGATGATAAAGTAGGTGTAATGGCTGGAGATTTAAACAGTAAATATGATGCAGAAAGAATAGAAAGTCATGGAGTACCTGTAGCTGGTATTAGTACTGGTACTGAATGCCATTTAGATGCTCATTTAGTTGAACATGGTCTGGAAGAATTAGATTTAGATGCTTTAGATACAGTTATTATTGAAAATGTTGGTAATTTAATTTGTCCTGTAGATTTCCAATTAGGTTCCCATATGAGGGTTGTTATTGTTAGTGTTACTGAAGGTGATGATACTGTTGAGAAACATCCTTATATTTTCCAGGATTCAGATTTAGCTATTATTAATAAAATTGATTTAGCAGATGCAGTAGGTTCTGATGTTGATAAAATGGTTGCAGATGCTAAAAAAATCAAACCTGATATGGAAGTTATAACTATGAGTTTAAAAGAAAATATTGGTGTTGATGAATTTATAAATGCAGTTAAAAAAGCAAAAGACGATTATAATAAAGCTTAAACATTTTTTTTAATATAATAATTTTTTACCTTTTTTAACAAATATTTAACTTTTCTATTTTGTCCTACCATAATTTTTTAGATTATTTTTTATTTATTTTTATTTTTTTTATTCTATCATTATATTGGGGCTGTAAAAAATTTAACTGATAAATTTTTTTTTAAATTCTAAAACATTATTTTCCATCCATTTTATATTATTTGATTTTATTTGTCTTTTAGC
>OMVX01000092.1 GCA_900314605.1 uncultured Methanobrevibacter sp.
AATTCCGTGAAATTAAAATCCTCATTATTTAATTGCTACCATAAACCTATATAATCAAAAGTTCCTTTATTACTCATCCAATGAATAATTACATTTGCAGGATTTTCTGGATTAGAATACTTTGCTAAATCAGTTAATGATATATAATCAACATCACCAATTCGCATAATTCCCACCTTATTGTTTTTAACATCTATCTCTGTTTTTACTAAATTATTTTTCATAAGTTTACTCCCTTCTTAATAAATTATTATAAAGTTTAAAAGATATAACTTTTATTTTAATTGTAACATAAAATTGCAGACTTTTATTAGTATTTTACATATTTATAAATATTTACTTAATGACAAAATATTTAACCCCCTAGGTATTTTGACACAAGTATCAAAATTACCAGTGGGTTTCTATAATGCACAAAAAATCAGTCATATTTCAGACTGATGTATATAAAAGTTCGAATAGTTCGAACAAATTTATCGTTGGTGCGAATGACGAAGTGGTTTACAACTCTTTCGCATAAAGACGATTGATTTATATCAATCACTATAACCATTTTACCAAAAAACAATTAAAGTAGCAATAATTATATGCTACTTTAATTAATTATAAATATTATTTCAATCTTTTTTGTGATTGCTCTTCTAATGAATCTTTCCAACTTCCAGTAGGCATATATTTTGAAATATCCTTACCAGCACATTTGTCATCAACAAATTGATCATATACTTCTGGACTCATAGATTCAAAATGATCATGCCAGAATCTAAACCAAGCATTATATGATTCACTTCTTTCTACATGTTCTGTTGCACTAGGTTCTCTACTAAATTCTACACCAAATCTTCTTGTAGAATAAACTAAATATTCTAAATTATATTGTGCTTCAATTAATTGAGCCATTGATACATCAGCAGCCCAAGGTTTACCAGCATCATGTTGTGCCCAAAATATTGCACCACCTAGATTGTCTATTTTATTCCAAATATCTATTTCGTCTATTTTTTCGATAGATTCAGGATTATCAAAAGTAGTGTATAATCCCCACACTTTTTCTTTCGTATTTTCCATAACAAAAATCCCCCTTTTAAGAAAATATATTTCCCCTTTCAAGATGTGCTTTATTCTATCATATAATACTATAAATGTCAAATCTAACGATGCATTTGATAGTGTTTCCAAAGTGGGGAGATTTATAAATAATCTCTTTTTAAATCAATAAAAAAGGTTAAAACCTAAAAAATGCTTTATAATTGAGTTGTCTAAAAACAATAGAAAGCGAGGTTTTAACCTATGGAAATTATACCATTAATTAATGAAATTACTAATACTTTTAATGAAACTTTTAGTAAAAATTTAAATTCGTTAAATTTAGAAAGCAAAATTAGAAATGTCGGAGATGAATTTACTTTAAAATTATATGAACATTTTTTAAACTATATTGATGATAAATTCAAAAATTCTAAAGAAAGAAAATCTATGTTTAATATAAAAGAAACTAGGTATAGAACCTTAATTACTTCCGTCGGATATATTCATGTTAAGTCTACATCATATTATGATAAAAAGACTAAAAAACGTTTTGTATTACTAAGAGAAATACTTCATTTAAAACCTTATCAGAGATTAACTAACGAAGCTGAATATCAATTAGTAAAATATGCTATGGATGAAAACATGTCTCAAGCTGCTCGCCATGCTTTAAGAAATACTCAAATATCTCGTAGTACTGTTTCTAAGAAAATTGGTAAATTAGATGGTTCTATTGTTGAAAATATTACTAAATGTGAAAATCAACCTGAAGTCTTATACATTGAAATGGATGAAATTCATGCTAATCTTCAAAAAGGCGGTAATAAAATATGTCCTGCTGCTATTGTTCATGAAGGCTATGTTGAAGATTTTGTTAAAAGAAAAAAACTTAAAAACATTCATTATTTTGCTTCTTCTAAATTATCATATGAAGAATTGTGGGAAGTTATTTTTGATTATGTTGATAAAAAATATGATATTAATAAATTTAAAAAAATTTTTGTATCTGGTGATGGGGCTTCTGGCATTAAGAACCATAATAATTGTTTTCCTAACGCTAAATTCGTTCTTGATCCATTTCACTATATTAGAAAACATTTAAAATATATTTTCAAAGATGATACTTATTTAAGAAACTTGGCGGATGAATATATTAGAAACGATATGATAAATGACTTTAAAGAATTAGTGAAGTCCCAAATTAGTTTATATCCAGAACAAAAAAAATATATGGAACAACACAGAGACTATATTATTAATAATTTAGATGGAATTAAAAATCAAAAAGATGAAGATTATAAAGTTCATTGTTCAATGGAAGGTCATATTAATCAAGCTTTTGCTAGATATATCACTTCTTCTCCTTATGGATTTTCTGAAAGAGGGTTAGAAAATAAACTTAAACTACTTGTTTATCATGCAAATAAAATAGACTTAACTATCAAAGATTATTATGATTTAAAATATGGTACTAATACTTATGAAGATATAAATATTAAAATAAAGAAATTATGTAATATCAAATATGATCAAAAACTATCTTCTAATCATCAATCTGAATACAAAATAGAAACTAAATTACCAATTCTTGATTCGGCATCAGAAAATAACAGATTAAAAGAATTAACTAATCTTAGACAAGAAATATATGTAATTTAAAAGGAATAGATGCTTGACCATCTACTCCTTCTAGAATAAAATTAATTTAATTATAAATCTTATTTTTTAGGGGAAAAATCTCCACACTTATTCTACACTAACTTATTATAGATAATATAATATTATTATTAACTAAATTAGTATTGACTTGTTATTCCGAAATAACTCTCTAAAGAGATCCAATTACCACCATTATATAACTTTGAAGCCAAGTCAACACCAACATATCTATAATGCCAAGATTCATATATATATCCTGTCTCTCCAGTTTTTCCTTTCGGATATCTTAAAATAAATCCATACTTATACGCATTATCATTTAACCACTTACCTTCAGCAGTATATTCAAAATCATCATCTACCATATTGAAATCAGCAGCCAATCCGGTTTGATGCTCTGAATGACCCGGTCTTGCAGAATAAGTATCAGCCTCATCTCTTCCATCCCTATTAACATAG
>OMVX01000060.1 GCA_900314605.1 uncultured Methanobrevibacter sp.
TATATTTTATGAAAATTTTTTGCAAAAAAACAAAAGATCAAAAATTTCAATCAAAAAAATCCAACAACAAAATTACCAACTAACAAATTGACAAATACTGCTCAAGTAATTAATGCTTATAAAGATATGTATATTAAAAAATATCCTGAAGCGATTGTTGAGGTTGGATATATGGAAATTAGACAACCAGATATTCCGGCTGCTTTTGAAAATCTTAAAGTAAGAGCTGATTTAGATAAGGTTATTGTTGTACCTGTATTTATTGCAAATGGGGTTCATACTAAAAGGGATATCCCTAAAATTTTAGGTCTAGATGCTAGAATAGATGAGGAAAAAATTAGTAGTAATCATGACCATAATCATGAACATCATCATGGTCATGGGCATCATCATCACCATGAAATTGTCTCTGTTGATTTTGATGGAGAGATTATTCTTACTGAACCTTTAGGTGTTGATGAGAGAATTTTAGGTATTATTGAAGATAGGATTAATGATGCAGTTTAATTATTAATAAAATCTAAGCTATTTTTTTCTTTTTCTTTTTTTTAGGAATTTTTTTTAATTATTTTAATTTAATTATTTTTAATATCTATTTATTTTTTCATTTTGTTTAGTTTTTTTATTAATATTTCTTTTAAATCACGATTATTAAAATTAGCTTTTATTTTATCATTTTAATCTAAATTAGATTGATATTTTCAATTATCCTTAAATAATCATGATAATTAAATCAATTAAAATATATTAATATATTTTTATTATTTTTTTTTTAAACTAAGTCACAAAGTATTTATTGTTAAAGTTAAATATTAACATCAATTGTTAAAAGTAATAATATATTATTTTAAAATACTCATTTATTTTCAAATTAAATTAATTCTTTTAAAATTATTTATAGGATGTATTGTTTATGGTTAATGAAGATACTGCAGTTTTATTATTAAGTCATGGAAGCAGTCTTTCATATGCACAAAAGGTTTTTAGCCAGATATGTGAAAAATTCTCTAATCAAACAGGTCTTGATAGTGAAGTAGGTTATATGAAAGTATCTTATCCTAATGTCTCTCAAGCAGTACATATTTTAAATGACCGTAATCCTAATTTAAATCGTATTATTGCTCTTCCTGTGTTTCTTGCAGATGGGATTCATACTACTATTGATATACCTATTATGTTAGGAAAAGAACCTCTTAATGATGATCCACGTTTAAAAAATTCTAATTCTAAAATTGATTATTTGGAAGGTCTTGAAGAAATAAATTTTAAAGGTCATATAGATTTAATTAGGCCTATAGGTCCTAATCCCAAACTTGTGGATATAATTAATAATAGGGTAGAATCTAGTTTATCAGAATCTAAATTACCACCTGATACTAATACTGGGGTTTTACTTATTTGTCATGGTAGTAGATTAAAATATAATAAGGAATTTATCAGTGACCTTCATAGTTACTATGCAAAACAAAGTAAATATATTTCTAATTTTGGTTTTATGGAACTTGTTGAACCAGATATTCCTACCTCTGCTAATAAGTTAATTGAAAAAGGTGTTGATAGGTTAGTTGTCGTACCTGTTTTTATTGCTCCTGGAATTCATACTAAAATTGATATTAAAACTATTTTGGGTCTTATTCATAATGAAAATAAGGATAATAATTCGGTTAAACAGGATAAAAAGAAAACAACTTCTCAAAATATTCCTATTGGTCAGATTATACTAGAAAAGGACCCTGATCATGAGCATAAATATGATGAAACTGTTGAATTTGATGGTGAAATATTATATTCAGATCCTATAGGTGCTGATGATATTTTAATTGACATTTTAGATGAAATGGTTCAAAATGTTTTAGTTAATAATAATTAAAGTTATCTTTTTATTTTTTTTCTTTTAAATCAATTTATTTTCTAATTTTAAATAAAAAAAAGGATTATAGATTTTCTTTCAAATCTATTAATTTTCTATTTTTAAATAAAAAAAGGATTATATAATTAGAAGATTAGTTTCTGTATTCATGTTTAAAATCTTTATCATATAATTTAGATGGATTGAAATCTGTTGTACCTATTGCATCTCCAACTATTATCATAGATGTTTTTTTAAATCCTGCCTGTTTAACTTTATCTGCAATATCTTCAAGTGTACCTCTTACAATTTCTTCATCAGGCCATGATGCTTTTTTTACTACTGCAACAGGGGTTGTTTTTTCATAACCTACAAGTAATTCTTCTACAACTTCTTCAATCATTCCAACACCTAAAAATATACACATTGTTCCATGGTGTTTTGATAAGCTTGATATACTTTCACCTTTAGGTTTTGGTGTTCTTCCTTCAGGACGTGTAATGATTACTGTTTGTGAAATTTCAGGTAATGTGAGTTCACTTTCAAGTGCTGCAGCTGTTGCAAATACTGAACTTACTCCAGGTATTATTTCATAATCTATATCTAATTTTTTAAGTTCCCGTATTTGTTCTGCTATTGCACCATATATTGATGGATCTCCAGTATGTACCCTTGCAACAAGTTTTCCTTCACTTACACCTTTTCGTATAGATTCGGTGGTTTCATTTAAATCCATTGATGCACTATTATAAATTTCTGCATTATTTTCATTATATTCTAATATTTTTGGGTTTACAAGTGAACCTGCATAAATGATAACTTCTGCTTTTTGGATTACTTTATATCCCTTTAGTGTTAAAAGTTCTATATCCCCAGGTCCTGCACCAATAAAAACACATTTACCTTTCATTATTATCACAGTTTATACTTTTATTTCATTTTAATTAATCATCATTTCAATATAATACTAATGTTTTCGTAATAATTTTTTAATCTTACAATTAAATTATTAAATTTTATCTAGCATTATAAAATATATTTATATTTTTATTAATGAAATTTTTATGATACCTTCATTATAAAATTTTTTAAAATTAATGTTTTTCAAAAATATAAAAAATTCATTTTCTTTAATGTTTTCTATTTAAATAATATGTTTCATTTTCAAAATTTATTTAAAATTACATATTAATTCAAATTTTAAGAATAAATTGAAATTATTATAATAAAATATTAAATATCTATTAGTTTAACTCTTTATATGAAAAATATTATAAGAAAAATTATAAGAAAACACTATAATATTCAATCTAAAATTTATAAAGATAAAAAAGCACTAATGTCTCTTGATTTTTTATTTTCATTTATAATCTTAATAATAATTTCAACACTTATTTTAGGATTTGTTTATTCAAATCTTTCAAATATTTATTCAGATGATGAAAATATTCAGGAAAGATTAATTCTAGATAAGGTTGCAAGTGAAATTAACACAGTTAGCTCTAAAGACCAAGGTTATTCAACAGTTATCCATTTAAAAAAGGATGTTTACGGATATTCTTATTATATTCGGGTAAATAAAAATAGAATTACTCTTTATGATACTTTTAATAGGTTAGATTCTAGCATTTATCCTATCACAATTAAAAATAAGTATGGGTCTCCAATTTCATATATAAATTTAAATTCTGGATGTGATTATAATGTATCAAAAGAAAAAATAAATAATCAGACATTTATTCTATTTGTTCAAATCAATTGACTCTTTTTAGATAAATATTGATAGTTTGACATTTTTTAATAAGCAATTAAAATAGATTCTTATGTTAGATAATAAAGGCCAAATTAGTATGGAATTTTTATTTTTAGTTTTAATAGTTTTAATAATTATCTTTACAACTGCAAATTATGTATATCATGAAAATGAATTGAATATAGCACTTGATAGTGCAAAAAGTGGAGCTTTAGAAGGTGCATTAGTAGATAGTGTATCTGTTTATACTATTAATGAGTATTCTCAAATTAGTTCAAATAAACAATTACTTCATCCTAAAAATATTAAAATCATTAATATTTCTTATACTTATGTAGGAAATTATAGTTCTTTAATTAAACCAGCTATTGGAATTCAAGTAACAGCAACCTCAAACCAAAGACTTTCTGATGCTGAAAAAAATAAATTATCCCAAAAAATTAACACACGTGTTAGAAGAAGTATTGTTTACACCTTTCATAATGAAGATTCAACTGATGTTGGAAATTATTACCAATGCTACTCTGATAATTATGCTTATTTTACTTATGATGTAATATGGGTATAATTTTTTTTCTTTATTAGGTTAATTTTAAAAAGATTTTACTCTTTATAACTCTTATTATATTCTAATATTTTTCTTATATTTTCACTTATTAACGATAAAGATATATAAAATCTTAATATATTATTATGAATTTTAAATAGTATAACTCATTAAAATTTAAATAATTTATAAATAAGTATAAGAATAAAAAAATAGGTTACTAATAAATTATAATATTAAATATTATAATATAAATGATCTTTTAACATTAAAATACGTTCTATAGATGCATTACCTGTAATTATTGGCATATAAATTGTAAGAATTATTCCAAGTATACCAAAGACAATACCAATTATCCAAATAATTTTTACTGCATTTGATTCTTTTATAGGGCGTCTTAAAACTAATCTTATAAGGGATTTAAATCCTTTTTCAGGTTTCACTAATTCTTCATTTTCATTTAATTGTGTAGGTTGTTGTTCTGATCTGTTCATTACACCTGCACTATAAAATTTTAATGTAGCATCTATAATATTAGGTAACATAATTATTAATGCAACTAATTTGATTCTTCCTATTAAAGCTATTGCAGCAATATTTGCACCAATAATAAGAGTTCCAGTATCTCCAGGGAATACTTTTGCAGGTGCTTTATTAAAGTGTAAAAATGCTATAAGTGCTCCTAACATACTCATACTTAATATGGTTACATCATATTTTCCAAGAATTATACAACATATTGTAAGTGAAGTCATTGATATTACACCAAGACCTGATTCTATACCATTTAATCCTGCAAGCATATTTGTTAAATTACTGGTAATTGAAACAATAATAGGTATAGACATCATATATATTATACTAACTTCTGGAGGAGCAATCCAAATAAGAGGAAGGCCTGCTATAAATAGAAGTATTAATTTTTCTTTACTTTTCAGTGCAAGTAAATCATCTACTATTCCAATCATACCAACAAGTAATATTACAACAAGAACAACTGAAAGTTCATAATCTAATTCAGGATGTAAGATAATTCCCATAAAAATACCTAAAATAAAACCGAATAGTATACCTAATCCACCCATTTCAGCAATTATAGGTTTAGAACTTTTATGAATATCTTTCCCTACAATATTTGCCTTTTCAAGTCTTCTAATTAAATGTGGCATTAACCATCGAGTAAATATCCATGATATTAATCCGCATATTAAAGCAATTATAGATAATGGAATATTTGAATCAACATATAACATTTTTTATCCTCATAATTTACTTATAATATTTATTTGGTATTTTCTTATTTTAACTTTTTTTATAATTTTTATCTAAACATCATAAACAATTGATATTTTTTTATTTAAGATAATTTTAATTTACTATTTTCTTATATAAATTAAAAATTTATATTGTTTTATGCAATCAATTTTATATACTTTTAAATTAATATTATTTTGATGTATGATTATTGATAATATTATTTTTTTATTAGTATTATTTTTAGATTACTCAATAATTATATTATTATTTTTAAATAATATTTAACTACAAATCGGATGTTAAAATGAAGAAGAAATGGCCAGTATTTGAGGATTTAAGTATATCTTTAGTTAAGCATATTTTTCATTTACGTTTTAAAACTGCAAAATTAACTAGACAGTCTAAAATAATGAATAAAATCATAACTAAAATGTTATTTGAAAAAGATGGTACATTTTTTATTCCTAATAATGATAGTATTAAAAATATTATTAGAGAAAATGATAATCTAGAATTAAAAGAAGATATTAATAATAATCAAGAAAATCCAGATAAAAATGCACTAACTGTTAATGAAACTATTGAAATAAATCAGAAATTCAATACTCCTCAAGAGATAGTTTTTCCTAGTGATATTATTAAACAGCTTATAAAAAAAGCTGATAATATTGTTATAATGAATAAATGTTTATGTCGCTCAAGTGCAGATTGTAAAGACTATCCTCATGATTTAGGATGTATATTTATGGGTAATGCTACTAAAAAGATTTCCCGTAAATACTGCAAGGAAGCTACAGTAGAAGATGCAATAGAACATATTGATAAATGTAATGAAGCTGGACTTGTACATATTATGGGTAGAAATAAAATAGATGAAATATGGTTACATGTTTCACCAGGTGAAGAATTATTTACTATTTGTAATTGTTGTCCATGTTGCTGTTTATGGAGAGTATATCCTAATTTAAGTGATAATCTTCAAAATAATTTCTTTAAACTTCCAGGTATACAAGTATATACAAACACTGATGAATGTGTAGGCTGTGGTAAATGTTATAAGATCTGCTTTACAGATGCAATTGAAATTATTGATAAAAAAGCAGTTATTGATACAGAAAAATGTAAAGGTTGTGGCCAATGTAGTAATAACTGCCCTACTGATGCTATTATCATTGATTATCAAAAAATTGATATTGAGGATGTATTTAATAAGATTGACAGTATGGTTAATATAACCGAATAATCATTTTTTTTATATGAAAACACAGATTTATTTGTTTTTACGAAAAATTAAATCATATTTGGATGATTTTCTATTCTTATGATTTTTTATATTAATAAAATAATATAAATAGGGTTATAAATATACATAAATATATTATTTAAATTACTTCTTTTTATAATTTATATAAGGTGATTATATGGGGGCAATTAGAGAATATGTATGTGATAATTGTGGATGGGAATATATTAAAGAAAATGATATATTTATGATTAATAAAAAACATGAAGTGAGTGTATCACCTATTCTATTTTCTACTTCTGAAATTATACAGTATCAAGCTGTGACTGGAAGTTATGATGAATTTTATTGCTATAATTGTGGGGAAATAGTTAAGAATTTTATCATTAATGAAATCATGGAAGATATGTATGGTTTTGATGAAGAGGAAATCTTCAAATATATTAAAGATTATGATGATTCTTTAAAAATCATTGAACTTGGGGATGAATTCCAAAAATGCCCTCAATGTGCTGATCTAATTTATTTAAAACCAAATAGCAGAAATTTTTTTGGTTTAACAGAGAATTATGATTTTGAAAATTTAGCTGAATCTATTGTATTTCATGATATTGAGAATATTAAAGCAGAATATAAATTATTAGGAAAATTACTTACTTATTCTTGTATAAAGTGTAATAAAGAAATAAATAAGTTTATCATATTGCATAACCTAGCTAATTTTAATTCAAATGAAATAAAAGAAATTTTAAATGACTTTCCAGTTGATTTAACAATGTATTTAGATGAAACTAATAGACTATGTCCTGTATGTGAGAATAAATTGTCTTCTTTGGCAGATTCTTCTAAATGTCCTAAATGCGGTCAAGGTAAATTAAAACTAGAAAATTTCCTACTTATAGATTAAAATAGATAATTTCAATAAATTAAATATGTTTAAAATTCTCTGATTTTTATATTAAATCAATGGTGATTAAAATGAATGAAAGGACAAGTGTGATTTATTAAATGAACTAAGACAAAAAATTGCAGATGAAAATAATATAAATTTTCATATTGAAAAATGTACTTTTGAAGGTGAATGTTTAGGGACTTGCCCAAAATGTGAATCAGAACTTGAATATCTTGAAAATGAACTAATTAAAAAACAAGATGCAGGTGAAAAAATTAATTTAAAAAATATTTTTAATTTTGATGATCTAAGTCTCTCAGGAAGAAATTAGAAAAACAATATTTGCTAGAACATTCAAAACAGAATTTAGTAAGGGATTTATACTGAAAATATCTTCTAAAGTATAAATCTACAAATTCGTATTATAAAAAGGATAATATGGCTAGTATTGTTATAAAAATAATCAATTAAGATGATATTATACTAATTACATCTATAAATCAGATAAAAAATTCATTTTATCAAAGTCTTATGATGTAGATGATTTAGAATTTAGGATTTATATTAAATGTTCTGCAAATAAGTATAATATTGTTGAATATAATGATGCAACACATGTTTTAGTGCAAAAATTGATGATATGATGGAATTGTCATCTCAAAAAATTTTTATTTTATAAAATTCCTATTAATATAATTATGATATAATTATAGTTAACATCAATAGATTAATAGATTTTATAATAATAAGCTCTTAAATCCTTACTATTATTGAAAGCTATTTTTCATATTAAAGGTTTAGGGAAATAGGTTTGATCTTGAGGATAATTTCTATTACTTAATTCTTTACCAATTTCTCTTAGACGGTTATCTAATAGTTCTCTTCCTATTTCACTTCCAGCATAGATTGACACTATTTTTCCATAATAGTAAACATTTAACTCTTCTGCAATATCTCTTATATGTTTTGATGCACATGCAGTAATAATATCTCCATATTCAAAACATTCTTCTGCTAATTCTCTAGAAATACCTGTTGTATGTGCTATAAATAAATATATATTTACATCATCGGCAAATTCCATCTTAGCTATTTCTTTTACTAAAGGACTTCCTAGTAAAGTTACAGCTATATTTTTATAACCTTTTTCTATTGCAAATTTTATACCTTCAATTGGATCTAATTTGGCAGTTTCGGGATATAGTACATTTTTAATTCCTACTTTTTCTATAACTTCAGCTATTGGTGTTGTACTTACAAGTGCTGATACTCTTCCTCCTACACCTTCTACAATTTCAGGTTTACTCATAAGTAATGTTCCAACACCATCACATGCTCCAACAACCACATCAATTTTTCCTAATTTTAAATTTGTTGAAAGTATTTCAGATATTCCTACAGCAACAAGTGTATCTTCCTCACTTACTTTTCTATCTTTACTACAGTATCCGAAATGTTTTATTCTAAAGTTTATATTTTCAGCTACACTTTCTTTTGTAAGTTTTTTTATTCCATGTCCTCTTTCAAATATTGGACAATTTTCTATTTTAGGTTCAGTTACTTCTGTTATTTTTCCATTTTCTATTGTTATTTTTGAACTTAATGCTTCTATTACGTGTTTATCATTAGGCATTTAATCACCTGTTTATTTAATAAATATATATTTTTTCCCTTTTTTCAATCTTAATTTTTATTTAATTTAATTACTTTAATTTAATTTTATTATTTTTATTAATTTAACTAATTTAACTAATTTAATTAATTTAATTAATTTAATTTATTTTATTTTAACTATAGTTATATTTTATTAATTTTATTTTAAATTTAGTTATATTTATATATTTATAACTAAAATTTTCATTTTTTTTATCTTTAAAATAAAATAGTTTTATTTTTCTATAATTATTAATATTATAAAATATTTTTACCTATTTTTAATAAAGAGTTTATTTACACTATTTTTTGTAAATATAGTAGTTTTTTATTATTTTTAAATTAAATTTTATTTGTACAATTTTTATTAAAGCTTATTTCTTATATTTTATATGTTTTCAAATCTTTTATTAAAATAATAAATTTTCATTTTATTTCAACTTATAAATTTGAATTTATTATTTTATTTTTTTTTTAAATAGATTCTTTTTTCTTAAAATTTTTAAATATTCTTATATATCCAGTATTTATATTTGAATTATATAATTTTTATTATTTTTTATTAAAATTATATTTTGTTTATTTTATATTTTAAATTTCAATAACTTATTGAACTTTATTCAGTAATACTTTATTATTCTTTTGTATTACTTTTTTTACCTTTTTTTCAATATCTTTTAAAAATATTATATTTTAATTTTTAAAATATATATGCCGTTATTGACTTATTATTTAATTTATTTTTTAATAGTAGATAAGTTTAATTTATCATAATATAATTTTTTATTATTAGTAAATCATCAATGCATTATAATTAAAATAAGATTGTTTTATAAAATTTTTAAAATATTATTTTTTATTTAAGAGTTTATATTTATCTTTTTATTAATTTATATGGAAATATAATTTTATACTAATCATATTATTCGAAAAATTATATTTTATTTAAATAAATATTAATTGCAATATTTTCAAATAATTTTTGTTAATGTTAAAACATTATTTATAGTATGTACTATATGTTATTGGCGTTGGTTTAAGTCAATATGTATAATCAACATTATGACTATGATGACTGTTTTTCCACATATAGTAAAATTTTTTAATCTTATAATTAATCAATATGTTTTTTTTATTGGTTTATTATCATTTACTTAATGAGGACCTAATAATTTTTATTAGGTGTGATGTTGGTTTAGTAGATGTGGTGATATTTGATTGTTATTGTATTATGCAATTGATTGTGTATAACTCGTCTATGTTCTTTTTTGTGTACTTCAAACTGTTTTTTATGGTTTTATGAGTATCTGTCAAATCTGTTTGATCCTGGCAGAAGCTACTGCTATTGG
>OMVX01000063.1 GCA_900314605.1 uncultured Methanobrevibacter sp.
CTATACGATCTTCAGCTTCTTCCCAAGTTTCATTTTTACCAATCCAACGTTCACCTCTACCAAAAATATACCAATTACCAGATTCTATTTGATGTTTTTTAAACATTTGGTTATAAATATCTCTATATTTATATTCTTCATCAAATTCTAGACATGAAAATAACCACTGAGGAGATAAAACTTCAGTATTATTAATTATATCTTCAGCATGAAGTAATAAATATTTTAAATTAAGAAATTTTGCTCTTTTCATTTGTAACCAACTACTCTTAATTTTTAGGTATTAAATCTTCACCATTTGCTCATTTAACAGGTTTTTTCCAAATTTAACTAACTCTACTTTACATTTCTTAAGTAAAAACTCCATCTTATTTGCATAAGGTGTACTATTCAAAGGGTTATGAGGGTCTTCTGAAGGAACATACCATGCACCTTGTTTAATTGGTGCAATATATGAAATTGAGTACCTTTGGTGCTTCAATTTCAATAATATATTTTATTTCTTTATGATTAGTATCACTAAACCATAAAGCACCTTTTTAGATATTGCTATTGAACAGAAATTAGGGAGATCCCTAATATCCAAACAACAGTTGATGGTAAATTATGATTTTCTGGAACTCTCCAAAAGGCCATAATTTAGTAAAATAGGTGTTTAAAGAATTAAATTAAATATTTAGAGAAATTTCTTAAATATCGAAAGTACTAATATCAAATTAGGAATAAAAAAATAAAAAAAATGATGGAATAAAGTCCATCCATTTTTAAAATAAATAAATTAATCTTTTTTTAAACAATATTATAGTAGCGGGTATTTACCTCGTTGAACCCTTTCAAAATAAGTTAAACCAATAGTAAATGGAAGAATAATATATTTTATAGCTGTAAACCAGGGCATTCCTGCCAAAACATTAAAGAATACCACTACAGTAGCTGAGATAATAATCAATAATATTGCAAAGTTAGCACTTACATAATTTTTATTATATTCCTGCAAGAAAAAGATAGCGGAAATTAATGTTATTGTGGTAACTAAAGAAAAAGGATTTTTAAAATCAATTGAACTTGAAAATAATCCTAATAAAGTTAAAATAATATATAAAACTATTGTGGATTTGAAGAATGCTTCTTGATGTGTTTTACTATTAAATCCATAAAATGAATAAACTAACATTGAAATACAAACCAACAATGAAAAAATATTTGTTATAAATCTTAAAGAAAAATAATGTGGGTTATAGAGCTTAAAAACACCCCATAAACTAATAATTGCTGCAATCAAAACCAATAAACTTTGAATAATTAATCCATATCTCAATTTTGAAGATATTCCAAAGCGAGCTAAAATTTCATCATCATTCATAATAAAAACTCCTAAACTATATTATTATATGGATTAAAGTCCTATTAAATATTTCGGTATTTTATAATTCTTTTGTAAAATAAGTGTTAAATGGATTAAATTAAGCTCAACAGATTATAAATTTTTGCAATATCTATAAAACTTAATTTCTGTTATAATTGTGAATATTATTAATATAATTATATAGATTAATGGAAGTATTAACATTGTAAGATTAAGTGTGCTCATTGTTGTTTGGATTGAAGATGCAGCAGTTACAATAAGTGTTGTTGAAAAGTCACAACAGCCATGCATTAATATTGGTACTGAAAAAGCTATTGCTAATTCTTTTTTCATTGTTTTTGTGTCATTATTCATTTTAGCAATTTTGTATTCGTATAAATGAGCTCCCATGAAAATTTGCCACATGATATGGAATGGGAAGAACGCTCTGATTAGACCTGCTAGTCCTCCATTAGATGAAGCTATTGTGGTTTCCATAATAGTAAATCCGAATGCTGCTAAAGCAAAAATAAGCATATAATCAAATTTTGATTGGTATTGTGATTTTTTTAAAGAAAAAGATCCTGCGGAAAATTTCATTAATTCTTCTATTAAACCAAATAGGATGAATGCTTTTATAAATTCATATAGTAAACTATATTGAGGAACCTTAAGTATATTGATAAAAATGTTACCTAAAATTATTTGAAGAATAAATGCCCCTATAAATCCTATTACCAGTCCTATGAGTATGGTTTTAATTATATATTTTTTATCAAGTCTATACTCTTTAGGTGCTTTAAAATATGCAGGCAATAGCCATAATGCCATTATTATAGCAGTTAAGATTCCCATAATCATATAATTCACATAATTTTTTTATATTCTAATTTTATTTTGAAACTATTATATATATCATTTTTGATTTATTTTCTTAGTGAGGATTTTATTTTTTTAAATTCACCATTTTTTCTTTGTATGTTGTTACTGAAGTTATATAATCAACAATATCCTTTTTTTCATTATTGTCATAGTACATACTAGCTAAAGATATTATAAATTGTTTTTCTCTTAAAAAGGAAAAATTTTAACAATTAATTTTAACAAGTGTTTTTTACTGCGATGTGTAATGATTATAAAATATAATATATTAAAAAATTTTGTCTAAAACATTTCCTGTTTCAAAGAATATTTTAAATGAATAACTTTATTAAGTTTAAAATATATATTATATAATAATATTTTGATTTTTTTAAATAGTGTATAATTTTTTATTTATTTTTTTTACTAAATTATTTTACCTTTTTTGTAATAATTTTGTTAAATTTTATCATAAAATATAACACTGTTTATTTTTATAATATTTGAATAATTACATAATTCCATATTTTTTCGAAAAATCATATAATTTTAATTATCACTACTTTCAAATTTATTTAATTAAAAAAATATTCGTTTAAAGGTGAGAAAATGATTGGTGATTTATTTAATTTATTTATGAGTCAATCCCACTTTTTTTTAAATCTTGTAATAGAACATTTGGAAATATCACTTATTTCTGTTCTTCTTGCTATTATCGTGGGTTTAGGACTCGGAATTACTGTTAGTGAGTATCCTAGGAATAAATGGATATTAACTTTAGTAAATATTATTTATACTATTCCTTCTATTGCGTTATTCGGTTTTTTAATACCTATTGCAGGTGTAGGAGATACTAATGCAATTATTGCTCTTACTATTTATGGACTTTTACCTATGGTAAGAAATACTTATACTGGTATTAAAACAATAGACCCTGGAATAATTGAAGCTGCAAGAGGTATGGGTAGTACTGATAGACAGATTTTATTTAAAATTAAAGTACCTTTAGCTTTACCTCATATTATGTCTGCTATACGTAATATGACAGTTATGACCGTTGCTCTTACTGGTATTGCATCCTTCATTGGTGCAGGGGGTCTTGGTGTAGCGATTTATCGTGGTATTACAACTAACAATATTACCTTAGTTGTAGCAGGAAGTATTTTAATTTCCATTCTTGCTCTTGGTATTGATTTTATTTTAGCAGGTGTAGAAAAAATTACAGCTTTCGGACCTTCAAGAAAAAAATTCTTCTCAATTTTAAAAAACAAAAAGCTTATTGCAGCAGTACTAATTGTTATACTTTCTGCTGGTGCATATGTTGCATATGATAATAGTACTCATAAAACAATACATATTGCATCTAAAGCTTATACAGAACAATATGTTTTAGGTCATATCTTAGAAGAACTTATTCAAGACCAGACAGATTATCATGTAGATCTTACAAGCGGAATTTCTGGTGGAACTTCTACTATACAGGGAGGTTTAGCTCAAGGTGAATTTGATATGTATCCAGAATATACTGGTGTTGCCTGGATGACGGTATTATCGAATTCTGGTTTATATGATGAGTCTATGTTTAATCAATTAAACAATCAATTAAAAAGTGAATTATCTGAGACTATGTTAACACCATATGGATTTGAAAATACATATGCAATTGCAGTTCCTAAAGCTGTTGCAGAAAAATATAATCTTAAAACAATATCAGATTTAAGAGCTGTCGCAGGTCAATTAACCTTTGGTGCTGAATCTGATTATTTCTCTAGAGCAGATGGTTTTGAGAATCTTACTAATACTTATGGTTTAAAATTTAAAGATACCATGGATTTAGATGTAAGTTTAAAATATGATGCTGTTGAACAAGGAAAAATTGATGTTGTAGAAGTTTATACAACAGATGGTAGATTATATGGATCTGACCTTGTTATTCTTGATGATGATTTGAATTTCTTCCCATCCTATTATGGTGTTACTATAATACGTGAAGAGTCATTAAAAGAATATCCTGATTTACTTCCAGTTTTAAACAAATTAAATGGTAAAATTACCACAGAAGATATGATGAGAATGAACTATGAAGTAGATGTAGAGAAAAAAGATCCAAAAGATGTGGCTCATGAGTTCTTAGTCCAAAAAGGCCTTATATCTGGTAGGTGATTTTATGAGTGATAATATTATTGAGTTTCATAATGTAAAAAAATCCTATGGTGATCATGTTATTATACCTAATCTTAATGTAAATATTGAACGTGGAGATTTTTTAACAATTATCGGTAGTTCTGGATGTGGAAAAACTACAATGTTAAAGATGATTAATCGTCTAATCAATCCAGATGAAGGGGAAATTTTAATTGATGGTAAGGATGTTTCTGAGCTTGATGTTATAAAATTAAGAAGAAGCATTGGTTATTCTATTCAAGGAACAATGTTATTTCCTCATTTAACTGTCCGTGAAAACATATCTTATGTTCCAGATTTAATCGCTGAAGATGATAAAAAAGCTTTTAAATATGAATCCACTCAGGATAATAAATTAAAAAAGATTAAAAAGGATAAAGAATTAAAAGCTAAGGAAAAATCTAGAGATGCAACTAAAGAACAAGAAATTAACAAATGGCTTGATATTGTAGGTTTAGATTATTCTTTACTTGAACGTTTTCCTCATGAATTATCTGGTGGTCAAAAACAAAGGGTAGGTATTGCAAGAGCATTATCTGCTTCACCTAAAATATTACTTATGGATGAACCATTTGGGGCAGTTGATGAAATTACACGTGGTCAACTACAACAAGAAATTAAAAAGATTCATGAAAAAACCAATATTACAATTATATTTATTACCCACGATATTGGTGAAGCATTATATCTTGGAAAACATGTTATTGTTATGGATGAAGGTGAAATTAATCAGTATGGTGAACCAGCTGAAATTTTAAATAATCCGGCTACACCATTTGTTGAAAAATTATGTGAGAGAACTAAAGATATTATTGAAGGTAAAAATAACAGTTATTAGTTTCAAATTATACCTTCTAAAATATCAATTAAATTTCTATAATTTGTAAAACATAATAAATATATAATATATTAATTAAAGATAATACTGTTTAATACAAATTATATAAGAAATTCTTATTTATATTATTTCTTATTTCTTGTAGAGTATTAACTCTTTAATATTTTGAGGTGTTTTTAATGAAAACTACTATTAGTGTTATTAAAGCTGATATTGGTAGTGTCTCAGGGCACTGTTTTTCACATCCTGCTTTAATGGAGAAGTGTGATGAAGTTTTAGAAAAAGCTTTAGATGAATCTATTATTAATGATTATTATATTTCTCGTTGTGGAGACGATGTTGACCTTATTATGACTCATACTAAAGGGGAACTTAATGAAGAAGTTCATAAAGTAGCTTATGATGCATTTTTACAAGCATCTGAAATTGCACGTGAAATGAAATTATATGGTGCAGGTCAAGATTTATTAAATGATACTTTTTCAGGTAATATTAAAGGTATGGGTCCAGGTATTGCAGAAATGGAATTTGAAGAAAGACCTAGTGATCCAGTTATAGTTTATTGTTGTGATAAAACTGAACCTGGTGCATTTAACTTACCTTTATTTAAAATGTTTGCAGACCCATTTAACACTGCAGGACTTGTAATTGATCCTAAATTACATGATGGATTTAAATTTGAAGTTTATGATGTTATTGAAAATAAAAAAGTTGTCTTAAGCTGTCCTGAAGAAATGTATGATTTACTTGCGTTAATTGGTTCTACTGGTAGATATATAATTAAAAGAATATTTAATAAAAAGGGAGAAATTGCTGCTTCTGTTACTACTGAAAGTTTAACCTTAAAGAATGGAAAATATGTTGGTAAAGATGATCCTGCAGTTATTGTACGTGCACAATCTGGTTTCCCTGCTGCTGGTGAATGTGTAGAACCATTTGCATTCCCTCATATGGTAACCGGGTGGATGAGAGGTTCTCACAATGGTCCTTTAATGCCTGTTTCTGAAGAATATGCAAATCCTGTAAGATTTGATGGACCACCTAGAGTTATTGGTTTAGCTTTCCAAATTGCAGATGCACAATTAGTTGGACCTTTAGACATCTTTGATGATCCTGCATTTGATGAAACCAGAAAAATGTCTTCTAAAGCTGCAACCTATATTAGAAGACATGGTCCATTCGAGCCACATAGATTACCTGTAGAAGAAATGGAATATACTTCCCTTCCAGGTGTTATGAAAAAACTCGAACCTAGATTTGAAGATATTGATGATTAGATTTAATCATCTTTTATTACTTTTTTTTTTATTATATTTCAATTTTTAATTAATCAATTATTATTTTTAGTGATTAATTTTTACTTTTTATATTTGATTTACTTTAATAATTTTTATTTTTAGTAAGCTATTTTTATAATAAAGCTTAATATTATATTATGGTTAAAGTAACTATTTTTGGAGCAACTGGAACTATAGGTAAAAATGTTACATTTCAACTAGCTCGCAGTGATATTATAGATGAAATTGTTTTATTTGCCAGAAAAAACAGTATTGAAAGAGCTACTGGTGAATTATTTGATATGTATGATGCTTTAACTGCAGAAGATATTGATTGTAAATTAATTTCATCTTATGATTATAAGGATATTAAAAATTCTGATATTGTTTTAATAACAGCAGGTGTTCATAGAACTGAAGGAATGAGCAGACTTGATTTAGCAATACCTAATTCTAAAATTGTACATGAATATGCTAAACAAACCGCTATTTATGCTCCAGATTCAATTATTCTAGTTGCAACAAATCCTGTCGATGTTATGACAACTGTTGCTTTAGAGGCATCTGGATTTAATAGAAGAAAAGTTATAGGTCTAGGAAACCATTTAGATTCCTTACGTCTTAAAACATATATTTCCAAACATCTTGATATAAATAGTAGAGAGGTTCATACAAGAGTTATAGGAGAGCATGGTGAACATATGGTTCCTCTTTTAAGTTCTACAACTATTGGGGGTATTCCATTAGACTATTTTGTTGAACCAACTTCTTTAGACTTACCTGGTATTGTTCATAGACTTAAAACTGCAGGTAGTACAATAATTAGTAAAAAAGGTGTAACAGAATATGGTCCTGCTTATGCTATTAGTAATTTAATTCAAACAATTCTTACAGATAGTCATAAAATACTTACTGTTAGTATTTACCTTCAAGGAGAAATTCTTGATATTAGTGATGTATGTTTAGGAGTTCCTGTTATTCTCTATAGACATGGTATTTTAATGGTTGTGCCTATTTCTATGGATGACCATGAAAAAGAAGAATTTTTAAAAGCTAGTCAATCGATAAAGGAAGCTACAGAAAATGTTAGAAAACATCTTAAAGAAAATTCTTAACTTTCTTTTATTAGTTTTTTAATATAATATTCATAATCGTTTTTATTTAAAATCTTTTCCTTTTCTAACAAGAGTAGGTTTATCTTTTGTAAGATCTATTATAGTTGAAGGACCTGTAGATTTAATCTTACCAACATCTATAACTAAATCTATATCTCCTTTTAATTGTTTTATTATATCATTAGGATTAGTGAAAACTTCATCATCTGAAATATTAGCACTTGTTGTTGTTATAGGAAAATTCATACTAAGAAGTTGGGATATAGTACTATCTGGAATACGAACTCCTACTTTTGAAGTATATGAGGTTACAATTGGTGGAACAATACTTTTCTTTTTCAATATAAATGTATAAGGTCCTGGAAGATAATTTTTAATAATTTTTTCATTTCTAGATGTAATATTTCCTATTAATGATAATCCTTCAAAGTTTGAAACTGAAACAGATAATGGTTTTTTAGTTGGTCTTTGTTTAATTTCATATATTCTTCGTACTCCTTCATCTGAGAATATATTAGCACCTAAACCATAAAGTGTATCAGTAGGGTATAATATTACTCCATCATCTTTTAAAATATCTATTGCCTCATAGATTAAATCCATATCCGGATTATCTTCCCGTAATTTAAATCGTTTCATAGTATAACCAAAAAATTAATAGATTACTATATTTTTAAATATTTTTTTTTTATATTTCAAATTTTAATTTTCCACTATTGTTTTTATATTTAATAATTAATATTAATTAATTTATAAATTTCATATAACATCCATATTTAAATCTTTTATAGTAATTTATTTCCTTTAAATTTTTTTTAATATCTATATTTTTTCCATAAACCCTATATACAAATCTTTTTTTTAAAGCCTATTAATTTTCATTGTATGATTTTATTTTAATTATTATTAAATAGTTTTTTAAATATATATAAAAAATATTCAATTTAGAAAAAATTTTAAAAATTATATTGAACATGTACTTATAACAACTAGTAAATAATATAAAATGGAATCTATTAAATATTTTATTTTTTACTTCATTTTTTTATATATTATATCTATAAAGTATAAAATAATAAAAGCTATTTTTTATAATTTCTGTAGTAAACTTTTGTTCAAAATAAGTTTAAAAAAAAATAGTTTCTCATTTTATTAAAATCAATATATAATAATAGAAACACTTAAAAAATAATTATTTTATTATAATCCCTTTTTTTATTATTATAATTACAATTATTAAAACAATTAAATAGGATTAAAATAATTTAAGTGTATAAAACTTTTGTTAAAAATCCTAAACTATCTGGTATGAATATTAAAATCAATTGTAGAGATATAATAATTAGTATTAAAGATCCTAAATAAATTATTTCAGATTTTCCAACTATACTTTTAACATTAAACATGTCAGAATTATCAGATAATCCTCGTGATAACATAGTGTAATAGGTTCTTTCACCTTTTTCATAAGCTTTTAAAAACATCATAGCAATTGTATAACCTACTTGTTTTACTCTCCATTTATAAGGAGTAATTTTACTATATATATCAAAGTTACGTGATTTTTGACTAACTCTAATAGATTGTAATTCTTCAATAAAAATAAATAAAAATCTAACCATAATGGATAGAATCATAGCAAAATCTCTAGGCATACCAAATTTTCTAAGTGACTGTACAATTTCATTCATAGGGCTTGTAGATGATAATAAAACAATTGCTGTTAATGAAACTATTAATCTTGAAGTTAATAGAATTGCCCAATTAAGCCCTTCATCTGTAATATGAATCCAAGATACAGGTCCCTGCCAAATTATATTTCCTCCATGTATGAATGGTTGGAAAATAATAATAAAACCTGCAAAAGGAAGTAACATTGCAATTCTTTTAAATGAATCTTTATATGACAATTTAGCTAAATATATTAAAATCAGTAGAAATATTTCTAAAACAATAGGAACTAATAATTGGGTAGAATATACACAGTAGACAATTATTATTATAACAGATAAAAGTTTAATACGTCCTTCTAGATTATGAATTGGACTATCCATACCACTTAGTACATCTAAATTTAAACTTTGTGAAATATCCATATAATCCCCATTTAAGTTAGAATGATAATTTTTTTTTTAAATTAATATTTTGTATTAAAATATAATCTTTAAAACTAATACAATTGTTTTAGCTAATTAAATATTATGTTTTTATTATTAATAAATTCATAGAAAAAAATAATCTCTTTAGGGGTCTGAATTTTTTAGTTCTCAGATAATTGTTGTATGGCTGTTTTTGTATTAAAACCTTGTGATATGATTAAGGCTCCTAAAAATACATTTA
>OMVX01000029.1 GCA_900314605.1 uncultured Methanobrevibacter sp.
ACTTAAAATATAAAAACTATATAAAAAATTAAAAATTTTAATTATTTTTTTTAGAGTTGACAAAAATTTATAAAAAAATTTGCGTCCCACTCTCAAAATAAATAAAAAAAAATAGAAAATAGATAAAAAATATGAAATGAAAAAAAATTATGAAAATTTTCCCCTATTTAAATCTATATTTTCCAATTTATCAAATTCAATCTTTTCTCCATTATCAGTGGTTCTTGTTGTTATTAAAACATACTGAGATTTTTTATAAAAATAATATAAGAATATAATTAAATTTCCAAAAATAAATGGGGCAGATACAAAAAGAGCTAAAATAAGAAAAATTAAATGAGCTAGTCCATTACCATATGCTTTTTTAAATAGAAAGAAAAAATCATCAGATTCCGTTTTTAATTTAAACCCGTGTTCAAGGAATAAAACTTTAAGGTCTTCTAATTCATCATTATTTTTAGCATAAAGAGAGTATGAGCGCATTTAATAACCTCTAATAAGTTAAGTAATTAAATATATTCAGTTAATTCTTCTTTTGTTTTTTTAGTTTGTTGTCTTTTTTCTGCATCAATATGGCCTAAAGGGGTGAATAATAAAGGTATATATTCATGTGAATCTATAAGTTTTTCTGCCTCTTCAGGGTTAAAGTTTGCAATGTAACATGTTCCAAGACCTAAAGCTGTTGCAGCAAGAATAATATGGTCCATTACAATAGTTCCATCAATATCAGCAATATTTTTATTATCAAATTTACGAGTCCAAGCTTCTTTTGTGTTAACTGCTACACATAAAACGATGGGTGCTTGTAAAAACCATTCCGCAGGATAAACCTTTTTTAAAGATTCAGCATTTTTATTAGTATCTATAACATATACTTTAAAAGGTTGATAATTAACACCTGTAGGTGCTAATGCTGCTGCATCTAATATTTTATCTAAATCTTCTTTACTTACAGGCTCATCTGTATATCCTCTTACACTATATCGTTTTTCAATAGTATCAAAAAAATCCATTTTATTTACTCCTAATTTTTTTTATAAATATAATAATTATTAACGTTCATCATTTATGGTTTTATCTAGAAAACCTTCATAGGTTATATCATCTAAATCACAGAATCTTCTAAACTCTTCATTCTCCATATTTTCCTCATAGGAATGAGTTATTAATCCAGGTAATCTCCCAATCATAAATAATCCTAAACCAAATTTAGGATTAAAACCTAAATCTGAAAGTATAGCACCATTTATTCCATCAACATTTAAATAGATTCCTTTCTTTTCAATTAATAAATGTTCTATAGAAATTGCAAGTTTAGTATGTGGTCCAAGTTGACCTTTTTCTATTACTATATCTAATAATTTTCTTGCACGAGGATCTTTTTTATGATATCTGTGTCCAAAACCAGGAATTTTCTCGTGATTAGATAAATTTATATAGACTATATCTAATGCTTTATCTGTAATTTGTGGATCATCCAATTGTGAATCTCCAGATATATATAATGATTTTATAGAATCCTGAAGCATTATCATAACTTTTTCTATAGCTCCAGCATGATGATAACCGAAAGATAATAATCCTCCTGCTACAGCATTATTTAATGGTGAACCACTTGATGTAATTATTCTTGCTGTTTGTGTACTTGGTGGAGTAATACCATGATCACAGAATGAAACTAATATATGATTTAATAATTCCCCCTCATTTTTTGAAGGTAATTTTCCCATAAACATTAAGTAAACCATTTCAGCAAAACTTAAATTTGCAATTAAATCTTCCTGGTTATATCCTCGTGTAATAATTTTATTTGGCTCTACCTTAGTAATCGCCGTTTTAAGATTATGATTAGAAACATTAAACTGATTTGGATTATCTGTGTTCAATTTATAACCTCTTTTAAAGATTTTTTTTATAAGTGTTTTAATTAAATAAATGTAATGTAATTATTAATTATTTAATTATATTTTATAAACTTATATAAAAACTATTTAAAAATTCTTAAATAAAATATAAAATTCATATTATAAAATTAAAAAATAAAATGGGATTATTTAATATTTTATTGATTTGAAGAGTATTAGGAAATAACTAAAAATAAATGTTTTTAAATTTTAACTGTCCATTTACGTGGCTCTACAAAACAACATGGTCGTGCAGATACTATTCTAACACCACTTGCCCTTTGTGGCCCAATATTTAAAAAAGTTCCAAGAACTGTTGTAGCACCTTTAAGACCCATAGGACCTATTTGTAATTGGTTTAATTGATTAGTTATATATTGTTCTGTTTCAGATTGATTATTTAAATTACCATAAACCATTGCTTTAAGCATTAAGTGACTTGCTTCATAATGTGTTCTTCCTATTCCTATTGCAGGTGTAGCAGGAGTACAACCTAAAAGTTTTAGAGAATCTTTAAGCCATAAAATAGTTTCATCTATTACAACATTATTATTATGTTTGTGAAATACTCTGTAAGTTTTTGACCTTATCTCAGGGCCACCACCTAAAAGCAGTATATGTATATGTATTTCATCTTCTAAACTTTCTGTATAATCAATATGATTTTTATCAAAACTATCAATTGATATAGGTGCTGTTTCAATCATTGATGGTTTATCATATAAACCTTCTGATTGTTCTAATCTTATAAGTTCACTACCTTTTACTGCCATTGGCCTTGCAGGTAAATTATCTAAACCTTCTTTTATTCCTTCTTTAATATTTTCTATAAAATTTTCTGGTAGTTGACGTTTACGACCTAGTTCTATTAATACATGAGGAATACCTGTATCATCACATAATGGAAGTTTAGATTTTCTTGCAATTTCCTCATTTTTAATCATAGCTTCAAGTGCCCAAATAGCATTTTCATTACCTAATTTCATTTCATTTAAAAGAGCTTTATTAAATGCATCAATTTGAGCCGGTGCATATATAGTACTTGCCTTAATTATAGCATTTTTAATCATTTTTTGAAGTGACATTTTATCATAAAAAAAAATTTTCTAGTTTTCTGGAATAGCAAGATCTTTAGAAGAGGAAGGAGATATAATTGCATCAGGATAATATTTATCAATAACTCTCTTTATAAGACTGACCTGTTTAACCCTTTTTTCTGCATCCTCACTAGATGTATTCCAAGAATGTGTTTTTGCAACTGAACCACCAGTTTTAAGATAGATGGGACTAGCAACTTTTATCATCTCTGGTACTTCATAATGACGTATAAATCCTCCTGAAGATTTAGGATTTTCAGTATGAACATCGATAGGAATATTAATTGCAGAGCGAATTGATGCAAGCATAGGAATTTGAAGATCTCTAACTGGATTTAAAGAATTAAGACCTAAATTTTCAAATAATTGAGCACTGGCAGGATTAGAACATCCTGCATGAGCAGATAATTTAAAATGAATATTACTCGGAAGTTCACCTTCTTTTCGCATATTATTTAAAACATAAAGTAAACCTTCATCATATAATAAAATTCCTCTAACACCTAAAGAAGCAGCTCTTTTAACATCCTCAACTGCATAAACAAGATTATCATAACCTCTAAGTCTATATCCTATACGCTTACCTTCAGAAGTATTAACACTTGCACTTGTATCATAAGGTGCTCTTGGACCTACAGATAAAAATAGTTCAATCTCAGAGATTCTTGCCAAATCAGCCATTTTACTGATTTCATCGTCAGATAAAAGCATTATTCCCTTTGTTTGAGTAACACGATGAATGAAAAAATCCTCTTTTTTACATGATTTAACAATTGTTTCAAGTACACTGGGAGATTGAATTCCTGGAATTTCAAATCTATATTGTCCTCCATCGTTAAACCTTTTTTTAGAGATATACTCTTCATTTTCTCTTTCTATACCCATAGTTTTTAAAAAAGTTTTTGTATCATCCATCATAGAATCATTCCTATTAAAAGATAATTTATTAATCAAAATCAATTAATTTATCAATTACTTCCTTCATAGGAGAAGATTCCATATTATCAATTGAATGGAGTCTATTAATATCATAATTCGGATTTAATTTTTTAAATTTATCAATAACCTCTCCAGGATTTACAGGATTACGTCTATGACCTTTAGAAAAAATAGTAGTATGTTCTAATACTCCTCCTCTGAAATCTTTATTTAATTTAATTTTAACAATACTCGGACGAGCACCATCATCTAGAGAATCAAACTCTTCTTTATTATGAATACGGATTTTATAAACTAATTCTTTAATATCAATAATTTTTTCCTCAACAATTTCTTCTAAACCTTTAAATAAACCATCTTGTATAAGATAATTGATTTTTGTTAAACTTACATCTCCAAAAATAAGAGCAATAGCTACAGCCACTGGTAAAGATTGTTTCAATTCCTCAATATTAGTAGGATTATAATTATCATGTTCTGAAGCAATTTTATAAGTGTAAATATCTATTGAATCTATTGCATGATAATTTTTTTTAATAGTATTATGAAGGAAAAGTGCAGAATCTATTGAAGAATGAATATGCCTACAGAAAGGATAAAGCTTAAAGTAAATATCAGTAATTTGATAATTATCCCCTAAATTTCGTACCCCTCTCTTAATTTTACTTTTATTAATAGTTTTAGGGTTTTCTTTACCTTCAACATCCCCAAAAGCCATTGCCTTAAAAAATCCTTCTTCCCCATCCATAATAGTTTCAGCCCCAGTAAAACCATTATAAGCTAAATATGCAGAAATTATACCTGAACGTGCAGCATTACCTGCATGGAGTGCCTTAGACATAGTACCCTGATGGTCAGATTCTAAAAGACCTGCAGCTGTAGTTCCACAAATACCTAAGCATTGAATAGTTTGATAAAAATTAAGTTTAAGGATTTTACTTGCAACCGCTCCTGAAACTAATGTTCCAATAGTACCTGTAGAATGAAAACCTTGATTTCTATGATTAGGATTTGCAATAGAACCTAATAATATACCAGTTTCATAACCTGCAACAATAGCTTCTAAAAATTCAGTACCTGTAAGCTCTAATTTAAAACTCATTGCAATAGCAGTAGAAAAGGCAATAGTACCTATATGAACACTAGCAATATCATGACCATCATCTAAATCTAAAACATGAGCAGCAGTTGCAAAAAATAATGCATCTTCCAACATAGAATGTTTATAATTATCATCAATTGCACGCATAGACTTTTTAATAGTTTGAGGCGCAATTTCATTTTTACCTCTTAAATATACACCAATAAAGTCTATAAAACATAACTCTGCCTGCTGAATAGCTTCTTTTTTTATATCTTTAAAATTTAAATTTACAATAAAATTAGCAAGTTCCTTTACAATCATAAAAAACCCATTAAAAATTAATCCTTAAAAAATAATTTTAAATTAATAAATTATATGTAAATACTATTAATATAAATTTTTATATTATTTATTATTTCAATTTAATATTAATATAATTATTATATTATTGTGAGTATATAAAAAAAGTCAACTAATGAAGGAAAACCTCCAAAGATATAATAAAAAAATGAAATATAGAATTAAAACCTCCAAAATATACACAATTTTTAATAAAAAGAAAAATAAACAGAATAAAAATAATATTAACTATAATACTAATTATAATTATTTTAAAAACTTGTAAAAATTAAAAAATAAAATTTTTAATAATGTTGAATAAGATAGTTTTATTTTACTTTAAAAAAGTTTAATAAAGAAATCAATGATAAAAAAGATTTAAATTACATTAGTATAAACTAATGCAATGTGTGCAATACAAGCTGAACATAAGAAAGTTCCTAAAATAACAAATGCCGTTACAATAGTTCCTCTCCAACCTAACTTCTTAAATTGGTCCCAATCTCTTCCAATAGATATACCTACATATGCAAGATAAACTGTTACAATAGCTGATAAATCAACTGATTTAACAAATGGAATAATAATTTGAGAAGTCGGCACCATTGGAAGTGCAAGAATAATACCTATAATAGTAACCCAAATTATAGATGAAATATTATGTGGAGAAATTCTTTCAAGTATAACACTAACAAAAGCCAATGCAGATAAAATGAGCATTCCTATAAATGAGGTTAAAAGTGGCACTTTAAAACCAATCAGATTTGCACATGATACAAAAAATGAAAAAATTAATAATAAAAATATCCAATCTGTAAGTCTTTTAAAACTTAATTTATTAATCTCCTTTTCTAAATCGTGATTTTTCATGTCTGTTTCTTCTTGATATGACTCAGGCTCAATTGTAGCTGAAGTTTTCCTACCAATTTTAGGTTCTAACCAACGATAAAGTTTTTCGGTAATTGGAAGACCTAAAAAGATTGTTAAATATATTCCAAAACAGAAACTTAAAAGGTTAGAAAGACCTGAAAATGCTAAAATCTTATTAGACATATCTGAAGGAAAAATACTAAGAAGAGGAGCAAGTGCTGCTGCATTCATACTTGCACTACCTACACCACTAGCCATAGCAAGAGCATAAGGGTGAAGGGGAAGAGATGTAGATAAACTTGTTATTAAACTAAGGAATACTGTTCCAATAATAGTACCAATAACATAGACTGTTAAAACCCCCCTTGTTTCTGGAGATCTAACACCATACTTATCTATAATAATTCCAATATTTGGTTCACGACAAATTGAACTAGTCATACCAATAGATTCTCTTTTGAATCCTAAAAGAAGAGCAATTGGTAATGCGAAAAATATTGTTCCTAAATTACCAAACTGTTGTAAAATAATAGCTGGAGCAAAAGATATTGAATTAAAAGATTCCCCACTAGAAATTGCTAGTTTTGCAAGAAGAGGAACCATAAATAAAATCATTAATCCTTCAGCCACCTTAGATTCATGATTTTGAATAAGTTTAAAAGGTTTAGCTAAATATAACCCTAATCCTAAAATCATAGCATATAATAATGGCATTAACACTATACAAACATCAGAGGTTAAATATATCTTTCGGATACTAATAAACTCTGCGAATATTACTAAAAAGAAAACAACAATGTGAAGTTTATACTCCATCCATGGCCTAAGTTTACGTTGATTGGAATTTTTATCTTTAGACATTAGTACTACCTTTAATTGAGAATTTAATAAAAAAAAAATATTTAGACTATTATAAATAATTTATTTCATTACTAAATTATTTTATAATAATATTGTAGGTTTTTATTTATAAACTAATCTATTATTGAAAAAAAAATTCCTAAAATGTGAATAAATAAAGGTCAATAAAAAGACTTTAAGAAAATAATTCTCAAAATGAGAACAATAAGAATTTGTTTTAAATAGTTTAAAAACCATATTCAAAAAGATGAAAAAGTCATAAATAAGATTTAAAAAAATTATAATAAATATTAAGTAAAAAAAATAAAAATAAATGAAATATTTAAAAATAGAACAGATATAAAATCTTCATTAAAAATATGAAAAATAAAATATTTATTAAAAATAAAAATGATTATATCATATCTAAATCCATACGACATAATGGCTTAGCTAAATGTCTTCTAGCCATTACAGGAGTTTCATAAAATTTAAATAATATTAAATCCCTTTGTATTTTATAAGGAACTTTAGAAAGATCATTTGATTTATATGAACAGTTTTTACATTTAAAACCCTTGTTTTTACCTGCAGAACTTAAAGTCTTACCACAATTAGGGCATTTAGGATTTTTATATTCTATATTGTTTAAGGACAATACTTGAAATTTTTCTATATTAAAAGTTCCTTCCTCACCAATACCTCCATAAACTTTAATCTTATCTCCAAATCTAAGTTTATGAACAATTTTTCTAAAACTTTTAGTAGGCTCATATGCAGCACATTCAATTACACCTGTAGAATCCTCAAGTGTAAAGAAAAAATGTCCCCCTTCAATTGGATGAGGTTTGTCTTTAACAATACCTGTAACAATATAAGAGTTATATTTTTTCATAGATTTAATATTATCTGCAGGTTCTAAATGCATATCTGTATGTTGATTTGTTAAAAATATACAATAATCTTCAATTTCCTCATAAACTTTAACAATTTCTTTAGCTTCAAGAAGACTATCAGGATCATTTGCCCTTATACCATAAAGAACAGGACATGGTGTTTTAGGTTCAATAGCAATATATTTACCATCAACATTTTCAAAAGTATCAGTCTTTTTATCCATAAGATATACAGAATCATAATCAATTTTACGTTTTAATCCTCGGTTATCAGGAATTCTGTAAGTTAAAAGTTCATAAGTACAATCAGTTAATTTACAGCTAATCGTTGCAAGGGAACCTATAATTCCTCGACCTTTTTTAAATTTATAGATTTCCGCACCTATACGATCAGCAAATTCTTCAGCTTCCTCTATGGTAATAATTGCATGAAGGGCCTTATAGGCAAAATCCTCCATTTCTTTGGTGATTTTACCATCATAAAATACAACACCAGGATTAGTATTATTACATTCAAACATAGATAATTTAGTAACTTCATCTAAAATAATATCCTTAGCTTTTTTAAGGTCCTTAGATTCAAACTGTTTTTTTGGAAATTTAAATGATACACCACCATTACCTCGTGTTTTATATCTTGCAAAAGGATTTAATCTAATAAGTCTAGGATAACCTTCAATAATATATCCTTCTTTTTTGAGTTTTTTAATTAAATCCATACAAAGATATGTAGTACACATACCATCTGGAGAATCTGTATCATCAATACCAACATAAATATAATCTATAATAAACAACCCCAAGAAAATTAATAATTTAATATATTATATTAAATTGTTTCCTTTATAAAATTTAAAATTTATAATATGATATTTTAATATAAATATAAAATAAAATAAAAATTCTTTTAATAAATATATATAACATATAATAGTAATAGATACTATAAATTATTAAATATAATAGTAAATAATTAGATAATTATTTTATCATGAGGTGAATTCCTATGGACATGAATAGGAATAAATTAATACAAGAAATTTATCAATTATTACGTGTTGAAGGTTTTCAAACATCAAATATCTATGAACAAAGCTGTTTTGATATGCTAGCAAGACGTAAACTCTTACTCCTTCTAATGAAAGTACTCGTAAATATTGATAGTGTTAATGAAACTCATGTAGAAGAAATTAAAAAAATATCCGATGTTTTTCTTGCAAGTCCCGTTTTAGTAGGTCTTAAAACAAGAAGTTATACACTTGAAGAAGATGTTGTATATGAAAGACATGGTATTCCTGCAGTTAGTATAGAAACCTTTAAAAATATGATAATAAATGGAGTATGTCCTGAGGTTCTAGCTAATCGTGGAGGATATTTTGTAAATATTAATGGTAATTTACTTAAAGAATTTAGAGATGAATACTCACTATCTCTTAAAGACCTTGCAGATATAGCACATGTATCTAGAGAAACAATATACAATTATGAAAATGGTAAAGTAAAAGCTAATATTGAAACTGCAATGATTTTAGAAGAAATACTAAACACTAAAATTACCTTTGATATAGATGTTTTTGAACCATATAAAAGTCCAGGGGAAATCCCAACGAATAAAAATAATGAATTAGCAAAACTTGGTTTTGGGGTAGTATCAACCAATAAAACACCATTTGATGCACTTGCAAAACTAAATGATACAAAAAGTCCAGAAAGCCCTTTAATTGCAAATATGGAAAAAAATAGAAATTCAAAAACTTTAAAGAAAATGGCTATTCCACTTAAGGATCTTTCACTTATTACCTCTTCAGATTCATTCTTTGTAATAAATAATGAAAAATTTAAAGAAACAATTGATGGAATACCAGTTATAAAATCATGGGAACTTAAAGAAGCAGATGATTCAACTGATTTTATAAAAATGATTAAAGAAAGAAAAGATACATAGAATTTTTAAAATTAATGTTTTTCTATATAAAAAAATTTAATTCTAAAAGTAAAGTTAAGCCTAAAATAAATATTTTCTTAAAAATTAAAATTTAAAAAGATTTACAAATCTTTTAAAACACCGAATGTCTGTTCTGCTTCTGTTTGTGATGCTGCACTTACACATGCCATATCTGCATAATCAAGAGTTTTAAAGAAATTAAAAGCCTCCTCAGGTCTTTGTATTCCACAAGCAAGAAGTCTTGAAACAATAATATTCTTATCTAATTTATTAAGCATAGTCGAAAGTTCTTCTTTTTCATTATCAACAAAGAAATCAACATCCATAGTATAAGCAACCTTATTTATAGGAAGCATATAAAAGTCAAATAAATCAAGATCTAAATTTCCATTTATAAGTTCTCTTGTAGTATTAAAAGTTCGTGATGTAATAATTCCAGCCATTATCCCATGGTCTTTAATCTCTTCTAATATTTTACTAGTATAATCCCAGTCATAAGCATCCACTAACATATCATCCACTAACATAACTGGAGTATCATAATATGATAAGCTTTCAATATCCTTAATATAATCTGCTTCTTCTCTTGCCTTTTTAAAATCAGGCATTAAATAATTAACATCTGTATGTCCAATAGTTCCTATTAATTTCATTTCAATAGATTCTTTTTTTAAAATATCTAAAGCATCTAAAATTGACTGATTATTTGGAAGATTCATAGCCCTTACACCTATTTGATAGGATCTGCGAATAACAGAAGCAATCTTTTCAGGCTGATTATATAAATCTAATTCATATATACGAGTTCTATGACCAAAATAACCTTCACAAGTCATTGGAGCAAAACCTAAAACTGCACGAGGAATACTGACACCATTAAAAACTAAATCATCTTCAAAAATAATACCAACACCTAATAAAGTCTAAACTTAAATAAATATTACCATTAAAATTTATATTCTTAACACATATTAAGATTTTCATAAAAGATATAAATGCAACAAATTCATTTTGAAAAGAAAAATATTGAAATATATAATATAAAGAATATTAGCTAATATGTACAGAATTTTTTAGAGATTCTCTAAACTCGCAAAATATATATTAATGATTATTAATTCTTTTTAATTATTAATTTTAAATTTAAAGCTAAGATTGTATGAATATGTAAAATTACTTTCATTACAAAAGAATAATTTAATGTATTTTAATGTAACGTAAATTCCACTAAAAATATTATATCACAGAATTTTTAAAACTCTTAAAATTAGGAAAATAATGGAAATTTTTTAAAAAAAATATTAAATATTATACATATAAATATCAAAAAAAATAGAAATAAATCTATAATATAAATAATTATTTTATATATTCTAACTTAATTTAATAAATATATTTAATTTAAAATAATTTTTTGAATAAAAATTTAAAAAAAAATCATTATTAATAAATTTTAAACATATTTAAATTCAGGTGAAATGATGAAAGTACTAGTTGCTGATGCAATAGATGAAAAAGGTATTGAAAGACTTGAAGAAGTAGCAGAAGTAGTTGTAGATACTTCTATTACTCCGGAAGATTTGAAAAAAACTATTAAAGAATATGATGGAATAGCTATTAGAAGCAGAACTAAAATGACCTCTGAAATCATTGAAGCAGCTGATAATCTTAAAATTATTGCAAGAGCAGGTGTTGGTGTAGATAATGTAGATTTAGAGGCAGCAACTAAAAAAGGAATTATGGTGGTTAATGCACCAGAATCAACATCCGTTACAGTAGCAGAACATACTATGGGATTAATGTTATCAGTTGCACGTAAAATCTCAATTGCAGATAAATCAACCAAATCAGGTAAATGGGAAAAAAAATTATTCAAAGGTATGGAACTTAAAGGTAAAACCCTTGGTGTTATTGGAATGGGTAGAATCGGTTCACAGGTAGTTTCCAGATGTCAAGCATTTGAGATGGGTGCAATTGCATATGACCCTTATTTACCTCCAGAAGTTGCGAAAAATATGGGTGTAGAGTTAACTGATTTAGACACTGTACTTAAAAAAGCAGATGTGATTACAATACATGTACCACTTACCCCTGAAACTAATCATTTAATTTCCGCAGAACAATTTGAAATTATGAAAGAAAACTGTATAATTATAAATTGTGCTCGTGGAGGAATCATAGATGAAGATGCATTATACATAGCACTTAAAGAAAATAAAATCGGAGGTGCAGCACTTGATGTATATGAAAATGAACCTCCTAAAGAAAGTAAATTAATGGAACTTGATAATATTGTTTGCACTCCTCATATTGCAGCATCAACTGAAGAAGCACAAAAAGGTGCAGCAATCATTATTGCAAATGAAATAGCGGATTTATTTGAAGGGAACACACCTAATAATATTTTAAACATGCCTCGTATAGATAGTTCTGGATTTAAAGACTCTGGAAAATATTTGGAATTATGTGAAAAATTAGGTAGTTTCATATCCCAATCCATAAATGGTCAAATTAAAGAAGTATCTATAATTTATGGTGGAAAAATAGCGGAACTTACAAATAAAGAAATATTTACAAGAACTGTTTTACAAGGAATATTAAACCCAATTTTAAGTAGTCCTGTAACTGTTGTTAATGCACCAGATGTTGCTAAAAGTAGAGGAATGCAAATAACCGAAGGTACCTATCATGAAGGTAAAGGTTACGATTCACTCATTAAAGTTATTGCTAAAACTGAAAATGATGAATTCTCTGCTGTAGGAACTGTTCTTCATGAACCTAAAATCTTAAAAGTAAATGATTATTGGGTTGATGTTAAACCTAACGGACATATGTTTATTGCAAGATACAGAGATGTTCCAGGTGCAATTGGAACTATAGGAACTAAACTAGGTGAACAAAATATTAACGTAGGTGTTATGCAAATTGGTAGAGATACTGTTGGTGGAAATGCAGTGATGATTTTAACTGTAGATCATGAAATCCCAGATGCTATTGTAAAAGAATTAAGTGAACTTGAAAATATTCATAATACAGTTAAAATTTATTTATAAATTTTAACACCTCTTCTTATTTTTTTTATGAAATATAAGCAATTAAAATAATAATAAAACAATTCCCTAAACCTATCCTCAATAGACATGCACTTTTTAGGTCTTATTAAACAGTAAATAATACCAAATTCATTTTCTAACAATTCATAAAGTATATGCATTCCCGAAAATCCAATGAAAAACTAATCTTCTTTTTTATTATTAAGCTTGTCCTTATCATTTGTTACAACTATTTTAGGTATAGGCATACCTGGTGTTAAATTAATTGTTATACCATTTTTAGCATCTTCTGGTGAAATATAAATAATATTATCATTATCTAAATTATTGGAACTTATAAAAGAAGGATTTTCACCTAGTGGATTATTTCCATTAGGACTTCCAGGGTTTGGTATGAAAGCAGCTTCATTATACTTTCTTGAAAATTCATCATAATTAGTTTTTTTATTGGTCCTATCAAAACTATTTAAAAATTTTTCATCCTCATCAGAAAATGTTTCATCATCATCTAAAATGTCTTCTTCATCAAAGAAATCTTCAATAGATAATTCACCATCTCTAATATGTGAAAAATCTCCTATTTCAAAATCTAAAGGGTTACCTCCACGATCATATCCTTGAAAGTTCTCATAAACATATGGTAATTTAACAATCATATGGAAAACCCCTCTTTTAGAAAATGTGACTAAATCTGCATCTGAAGGACGGTTACTTGGACCTGGATGGGAATGAACAGAACCATAATACTTAGTATTTGGAGGTACCTGCTCATAATGTAAAACTGCACCTGTATCTGAAGTTTCACCTGGAATAAAAATAAGACCCGTAATATATAATACATTATTTTTAATAGTACCATCTAAAAGTGATAAAAATTCATGAGGATAAGCTTCTTTAGCATAAAAAATAACAGAATCCAGAACACCTTTATCAACACAAACTTTTTTAAATTTATTATTGTTTCTGTCTTTAGATTTGAAAATATTAGAAAAAAATCCCATAATTTCACCTAACACCTATAAAAAATCATAAATATAAAAAATAATATGGCAAAAATATAATATTTAGAAGGTTAAATGGTCTACATATTAATTAATCATCAATAATTTCTTTTTTAACAAAGAATTGTCTATCAAATTTCGGAAGAGAGAAATCCCTATATAAATATTTACGTTTCTCAACAACATCTTTATCCAATTGTTTATCATACTTTTTAATTGTATTAATATTTTTATATATTGCAAAACCTCTTTTTTTCCAAGTATCAATATCATCAAACTGAATATTCTTCTCTTCTAGAATATCTTTAATTTCATTTAAATTTAAACCAAATAATTTACTTGCAGCTACATCTGCAGGATATTCACTTTTCAATGCCCATATACCGTAACTATTAATACAATTTCTCCATGATTCATCCTGTCTCCATTTAAAGTATTCTGGTATTTCCTGTGGAGATATTGGTATAATTCTAGAATCAAATGAAATAGGTTTACTGTATGTTAAAAAATCATCTCGACTTTCTTCTTTTATACCCATAATATTTTTAAATCTTTCAAAATCAAGATTAGATTCATCAACATCAAATAACTTATCATTATCAATATTATATTCCCTTAAAAGCCGAGTAGTTAATGAACTTGAAGCCATACTAGCAAATACAGAATCAATTTTTTCTACCCTACCATTAAATGGTAATTCATTAAGTAATATACTTATCTCATCTGAAAAAGAATAAATAAACCTAGGAGAAAATTCTTTAAAAATATCTGTACATACTCCACTCATAGCTTTTGCAAAACGTGGATCATAAGGTTTAATAAAATTTAAATCATTTGATAAAGAGTGAAAATTACGGCCATCTAATCTAATAATAATAGGATTTGATTTTGAAATTTTTAAATTAGAATAAATTTCTAATTCTTTCATATTTTTATTCATATTTACACCAAAAAAGGATTT
This sequence comes from uncultured Methanobrevibacter sp., assembly GCA_900314605.1. GTDB lineage: Archaea > Methanobacteriota > Methanobacteria > Methanobacteriales > Methanobacteriaceae > Methanarmilla. The sequence continues at coordinate 14,930 of OMVX01000029.1, forward strand.
TTATTTTTATGAGCATATATTAATTTAATCTAAATAACTATTAAGTTCCAATAATTAAAGGTTCACCTAAACTTCTAAGTAATTTAATAGCTGAAAGTGCAGCTAACATACTAGTTTTAGGATTTGCATTACATGGTAAATTCATTGTTGTAGTTTTAAGTTGGCCAAAACTACCGCTTACCTCAACTTCATGAACATTTCTATTAACTTTTGGATCTACAATGATTTTTACATCAATATCTTTATTACTTGCAAGTGATAAAGATGCTGCAACATTTATATTCATTGGGAATTTTTGAACTGCCTCAGAAGCTTTACCCTCAAATAAAATTTCTTCTTCTGTAATTTCCCTTCCTAAAGATTTTGGAGATTTACGGGTAGTTAATGTGATTTTATCTATTCCTAATACAGATGTTGCTTTAATACCATCAATACCACTTACAGCTCCAGAGGGAGCGTATATTTTAGTATTATATTTTTTTGCCTTATCAATTAATGTTTGTCTAAATTCATTATCCATTAAAGCTCCAACACTTAAAGTAATCATATCAGTTCCACTTTCAATTATTTTAAATGCAGTTTGTCTAACAGATTCCTGGGAAGCTGCCTCTAAAACTAAATCAACCTTATCTAACATATGGTCAAAATTATAGACAGCTATACCTCCAGCTATATTTGCAAGATTTTCAGCTCTTTCACAATCTCTATCATAGAAATATTTAAGTTCAATATTGGAATTATTAGAATTAACATTTTGAACAATTAAATTAGCAATAACCCCACAACCAAGAATTCCCACTATCATTCTATCACATTATCTATTTTTTTTATAATAATCCTCTTTTTAGAAAAATTCAATAATTAAAAATAAGAAAATTTAATAAAATTTTAAAATTATTTTTAAGAAGTAATAAAAAAAGATTAGGCTAAGTAAAAAAAAAACTAATCTAATAAGTAATAAAGAAAAATCAGCAATAAATTAATTTTCAAATAGGAAAATTAAAAAATTTACTCTGTTGAAAATGATATTAAAATAATTCAACAAAGTTTATAAAAAATAATAAAACTATTGTTGAGGCATGTCACGATTTGGAACTTGATTTGGAGCCCTTGGAACTTCTGTTTGAGGTTCTCTAGGCATACTAGGTTCTCTAGCCATATTAGGCTCTCTAGGCATATTAGGTTCCATAGGAATGTTAGGATTTTGATTTGGAACTTGTTGTCTTGGTTCTGGTGCATTAATTAACATAATATCACCAATAGCAGCTACTTTATCATAAGTAATAGTAAGTAAACCTTCTTGGAAAGACCTCATATCATCTTCATCAGGGACCATTTGAAAACTGCCTCTTAAAAGACCTCTTAATCCAAATTGTCTATTTGATTCAGGTTCTAATGCCCTAATTACTAATTTAGAAATAGTACCTAAACGGATGTTTAAAACAACATCTTCTACTCTTCCGACATATTTTCCCTGAACTGTATAAATATCTAAATCACGGAGTCTAGAAACTTCTACCATTTTTTCACCACATAAAATAATAAATATAATAAATTAAAGATTTAAGTAATTTTCTTATATAAAATTTTAAAATCTTAATAAAAAATTATTTTTAAATATACTAATAATAATATGTTTTGTTAATAATATAAATAGTTTTTGTAAATACTAAATTAAATTTTTTAAAAGTGGTAAATGGGAAATTTTTCATATTTAAAGAATTTTTTTATAAAAAATCAAAATATTAATAAGGTTAATTTTAATTTTAAACCTATATTAATTATCCTAAATAAAACTTTAATTAAAAAATAAACTTAATAGTTAATAGTAGTTGAAAATATATAAAATAAAATTATATAAATTTTATAAGATAAATTAATATTAACTATTTTCAAATATAAAAATAAAAAAAATATTTTGATGATCATTATGTGGGACACATCTAAAGATTATAGAATACTTGTTGCAATGAAATCACAGGAAGATTTTTTGAATATTATACAAACAGCTAGTTTTAGAGGAACATGGAATAAAAAAGCTACAATTGAAGAAGCTAAACAAATGCAAAGTGCTTTTCAATCATTGAAATATTCCTATCTTGAAGGAGAGAGTTTAACAGAAAGTGAAGATGTTAAAACACTTGAAGAACATGCCCGAAGAATAATAGGTTTTTTAGGTGGTGATGACTGGAATCATAAATTTATGGAAGGTGCACCTAAAGAAGAAAAAGTTAAAACTGAAAGTAATATTGCAAAGGTACAGTTTTTCCTAAATACTATACTTGGACTAAAAAATAGATTATCATATGGGCCAATAAATGACCCTATTATAAGTATTGATATAAGAGTAGGAGAAATAATGAGTGTAATGAAACATCCGAAAGCAGATAATCTTATGATGTGTAATGTTAATCTTTCAAACCGGGCAGTTAAGATTGTAACTAATGATAATAATGTTAAAGAAAACAATAAAGTTGGTGTCTCATTACTTCCTCCACAAAGCTTTTTAGAAGAAGTATCTGAAGGAATGTTTTTAGGAATGGATGGAAATATTTTAAAAGATGTTCAAGGAGAACTTGGTGAGAACCCTAAAGGAATTCCTATGGAATCATTAAATGAAACTAGAAATCTTATAGATGCATATTTAGATAAATAACATCTTAATAATATTTTTTATTATATTTAATTAAATAAAAAGTTATTAAAGGAGTATACATTATTATAATATAATATTTTAATTAAATATGTAGTATTTAAAGTTATTATAATTATTAAATATAATAATATTTTAATTAAATATAAATCCTTTAAAGCATTAGACATTCATTATTCATAATATATTGAGAAAATAATTTAGAAAAAAATTAAAACTAATTTATAATAAACCTTAAATTTCATCATTTAATAAAAAATCTATAATATTCCTATGTTTTATTCCATTAAATGATAATTCCATCTCATCCATACTTAAAACATAAGTATCATATTTATCAGGAATATCTAATAAAACATCAAATTCCCTTTTAATTATCTCTGGTGTGGATAAAAGATATGTTACTTGGATGTATATTTTTTTATTATGTTTTTTACAGACAAAATCTACTTCTTGATTTTTAATTCTACCAATATTTACAGAATACCCTCTTCTTAACAATTCATTATAAACTATATTCTCTAAAATTCTGCCTCTCCAATTAAAATTATTATTCACTAAGAAATGATGAAATCCATGGTCTGCTAGATAATATTTTTCATTAGTTTGAAGTATTTTTTTACCAGTAATATCCTGACACAATACTTTATGAGTAAATAAAGACTCTTCAAGATATAAAGTATAATTTGAAATGGTATTTCGAGTAGTATTTCTGTTTTCATTTTTTAAGTACTTAGTTATACTGGATTTAGAAAATCTTTGACCTGTAGAATTCATTAAATAATAAGAAAAACGTTTAAACAAGTCAACATCATTTATCTTATATCTTGAGAGAATATCATGAACAATTATTGAATCATAAATATCATGAACTAAGGTTTCTTTAATACTTTCTTCTTTTAATGGAAGTAAACCGGGCATTCCACCAAATAGAAGATACTCATTAAAGAACTCTTTTATATTTTCTTTATTTAACTTTATATTATCAATTTCTTTTTTATATTGTAAGACTTCTTTAAAAGAAAATGGATATAAATTAATTTTAATATAACGACCTGCAAGAAGAGTTGCTAATTCATTAGATAATAATTTTGAATTAGACCCTGTAATATAAATATCACAATCTAATGATACCCTATATGCATTAATAGATTTTTCCCATGATTGAACTAATTGTATCTCATCAAAAAGTAGATAGATTTTACCTTCAAGATCTTTTGTAAGATTTAATATAAGTTGATCCAATTGTTGTGTATCTGAAATATTTTTATATTCTACAGTTTCAAAAGAGATATAAATAATATTTTCTGCTTTGACACCTTTTTGTTGAAGTTCATCTATAATACTTTTGAGTAAATAAGTTTTTCCAGACCTTCTCAAACCTATTATAACCTTAATAAGATCAGTGTCAAAAAGATGACGAATTTTCTCCAGATAAATTTCCCTTTTAATCATGAAAAAATCACTGAAAATTTTTTTTATAAATATAATATAATTTTAATAATATTTATATATGCTTTATAGAGAAAGCAAATTTAAAAAATTTTAATACAAATGTATCCTACATAAATCAAAAATAAAATTTCTATATTAAAATGCATTATATACAAAGCATATATTAAAAATTTTAATATATATGCTTTCTACACAAATCAAATTATAATTTTTTATAAAAATAATTTTAAATGTCAATCTAAAAATCATTAAATAATCTGATAAGATAAATATCAAAGTATAATTTTCCACAAAAATTTATAATTATATTTAAAATAATCATCTTAAGTTCATACCAATAAGTTTCGTTCTGCACATATCCTCTACTGCATATTTTAAACCCTCCTTACCCATACCACTATATTTAAATCCTCCAAATGGCATGTTATCTGTTCTAAATGTTGATTGTTTATTAATAAATACTGAACCTGCTTCAATTCTTTCACTACATTTTAATGCACTGTGAATGTTTTCTGTATAAACTCCGGCTTGAAGACCATAACGAGTATTATTAGCTACTCTTATTGCTTCTTCAACATTATCTACTTCAATAATAGGTGCTACTGGCCCAAATGTTTCATTTACCACTAAATCCATATCTTCTTTAACATCACTTATAACAGTTGGATAGTAGAAATTATCCTTATATTCTCCACCAACAATAATCTCTGCTCCCTTTGAAACTGCATCATCAACAGATTGTGAAACCATTTTAACAGCTACATTATTTATCAACGGACCAATATCAGTATCCTTATCATTAGGATCTCCTACTTTAAGTTTAGAAGTATCTTTTACAAGTGCATCTATAAATTCATCTTTTATATCTTTTTCAACAATTACTCTTTTTACACCCATACACACTTGACCAGAGAAAAGATATGCACCATTTGCAACACCAGTAGCTGCTTTTTCAATATCTGCATCATTAAGTACAATAACTGGATCATTTCCACCAAGTTCTAATGTAAGTTTTTTCATTCCTGAATTATTTGCAATACTTAAACCTGTTGCAACACTACCTGTAAATGAAACCTTATTAACATTATCATTTGATACAAGTCCATCGCCAATCTCTTCTCCTAAACCTGTAAGAGTATTTATAACTCCATCTGGAAAATGATTTGCCAGTATCTCTGATAACATTAAAGCAGATAATGGTGCTTCTCTTGAAGGTTTTAATATAACAGTATTTTTAGCTGCAATTGCCGGTGCAATCTTATGAATTGCAAGATTAACAGGATAGTTAAATGGTGTGATAGCTGCTACTACACCTAAAGGAATTTTTAATGTAAACCCATAAAATCCTTTACCGCCAAGACCTGCATCTAAAGGTACAGTCTCACCATATATTCTTTTAGCTTCTTCAGCTGCAAATTTTAATGTTTCAACAGATCTTTCCATTTCAAAAATTGAACCTGAAATAGGTTTACCTGTTTCTTCTGTTATAACCTTTGCAATTTTTTTACTTTCACTTTTTAAATCATCGTATGCATCAAAAAGTAAATTTGAAACTTTTCGAGCTGAAAATTCTTGAAGAACTTTTTTAGCATTATTTGCTGATTCAACTGCATAATTTACATCATTTTTATCTGCTATTGGAACAGTATCAACTAAAGAATTATCATAAGGATTTAAAACATCTATATGCTCATCTTTCTGGATGTGTTTACCATTAATTAAAATTTCCATAATAATACCCTCAAACTTTAATTTAATTTAATAATATTATATTTATTCTATAATAATTATGAATTATTAATTTAATTTAGAATAATTATGAATAAAAAATTTAATTTAAAATAATAATGAATAAAAAATTTAATTTAAAATAATTATGAATTATTAATTTAATTTAGAATAATTATGAATAAAAAATTTAATTTAAAATAATAATGAATTATTAATTTAATTTAGAATAATTATGAATAAAAAATTTAATTTAAAATAATAATGAATAAAAAATTTAATTTAAAATAATTATGAATTATTACTTTAATTTAGAATAATTATGAATAAATAATTTAATTTGGAAAAAAATTTTTTAAAAAATATAATCCATTACTTTTTATAATAAAATATAATTTTTATTTTAAAGATTTAAGATAAATGTGACCAAAATATAAAAAGAATTTAGAATCTAGGTGTCCGCAAAATTCTAAAACAATTTCAAAAATACTTAAAAAATTGTAATTTTAAAAATAAATAAATAATATAGAAAAATAAATTTTAAAAGTACTGCGTTAAAAAAAATAAAAATTATAATTTAGTAAATCTATCAGATAATCTTCCAGTAGCATTATGAAAATTTGAAATTTCAGTAGAATTAACCTGGTGAGATATATCAGATAAATAACTATTATAAAAATTAAATAATACCAATACAATAATTAATATACCTCCCAACAATAATATGATTTCAGCAGATGATTGTCCATTTAAATCATCATATATTTCATTAAACATTAAGAAACCTCCCTTTGTTTAAGATATTTTACATGAATAGATAATAAAATAATAATAATAATAATAATAATAATAATAATAATTATTCTAATTAAAAACGGATAAGATTTATAGCAAATCGGGAAACAATAAAAAATATTAGATAAGAAATAAAAACAAGAGGAATAGAAAAGATAAGGCCTCTTTTTATTCGACCATATAAAATTAAACTAATAATAAAACCAACAAGAAAAGAATGTATAATAATATATAATTCTGCAACCTGTAAAGCAGATGAAAGTATAGGATTATTTTGTCCCATAGAAATAATAAAATTAGAATAAATACTAACCATAGCCATAGCAAATGGTGCAGCTATAACTGCAGATATGATTAAAAACATTACTGCCATATTAAGTGAAGATTTTCTCTCTTCTTTTAAAATATTAATCTGTCTTAAATCATATGCTAATTCATCTAAAACATCACCTACACTAGAACCGCTTTTCCTACTATCTAAGATTATAAAAAAAATACGTTTTAAATCATTAGAATTTAACCGGTCACCTAATTCAATCCAAGACTCATTAAAATCTTCACCTAATTTTATTTTAATTACAGTACGTCTTAACTCATCATATAAGGGTCCATCTCCATACTGTGACATATAATCAGTAGCATTTTCAAAACTAAAACCAACTTTTAAAATAGAGGATAACTGTCTTAAAAAATCAGGAGCAGACTTCTCAATTAATTCTCTTCTTTTTTCTGTTTTAAAAGATATAATAAAAACAGAGATAATTGAAGGTAAAAGTAATGGAATGAAAATATAAAATAAATTAAGATTAAGTAATATAATCAATATGAAAGATATTAATGTAAAAATTAGTGAAATGAAAATTATGATACTTATCAAATCATAAATATATAATTTAACTCCTGCATTTAGAAGATAAAGCTGAAATTTATAAGATGTAGAAGGACTAAATTTATCCTCTAAAATAGATGAAAAACCACTAATAATTCTAATAATATTCATATTAATGAATTTCGCAATAAAATTAAATAATATTATTATTTAAATTAAAAATTATCCTCAAAATTCTATTTATTTTTAATATTAAAATAATTTTTAAAAATAAAAACATAAAAAAATTAATAAATAAAAATCGTTCTTTTAAAACTTAAATATTATTTATATTAACTATTTTTAACAATTTAGTTATCTATAATGATTTATAAGAAATTTAAATTTCATTTTTCATATAACTCTGTTTAGACCTAAATATATTTTATTTTTCTTATATATTGTGTCTAAAACACTGTTCCATTCTTCAACACAAATTAGATTATTTTTGTTCCATTTTTTATATTTATTTTCATATACTCTCACATTATTAATATAAGATAGTTTATAGAGAGATGAAAATTATGATAGATAGAGAAACATTAATACAAACTTTTTTTCGTGAAAGAGGCATGTCTGAAAGAACGAAAAAGGGATATGCCATACCGATAAAAAAATATGAAGATTTTACTAATTATTCTATAAATGAATTAATAGATATTGCTGAAAAAGAAGAAAATCAGAATATCCGCTGGAAAAATACTAAAACCAGAGAATATTTAATAAATTACAGAGAATATGTGTATTCAAATTTTAGTTTAGGTAGTGCACAATCATATTTCGGTAGAATTCTTACTGTATATAGGCATTTTGAGATTGAAATACCAAAATTACCTTATTATAGTACAAAAAACAGTCATCATTATGCTCCTATTTTGTATGACGATTTACCAGATAAGGAAATCTTGAAAAAATCTATTAATATTGCTTCACCTAAAATTAAAGCTTTAATTCTTTTTTTATCTAGTAGTGGAGTTAGTCGCATAGATGCATGTGATATTAGAATTAAAGATTATCTAAATGCAACAAAAGATTATCATCATTGTGACAATATATATGATGCAATAGGGGAAATGAATGATAAAGATGTAATACCTACTTTTTTTTTAAGGCGTAAAAAAACTAGTCAGGATTATTTTACTTTTTGTACACATGAAGCTGTTAATGCAATAAATGAATATCTTATAAGTCGAGAAGATGAATTAACATCAAACTCATCATTATTTGATATAAATTATCGATATTTTGGTAAATCTTTCGAAAGAATTAACAATAAATTAGAATTGGGTAAAGTAGGGGCTTTTAACAGATTAAGAGCACATATGCTTAGAAAGTATCATGCTACTCAATTATCTGATGCGGGTATGAGTACTGAAAAAATTAATTTGATTCAGGGTAGAAAAGTGAAAGGTATTGCTCATGAATCATATATTAGAATTAAAACTGAAACTGTTAAAGATGAGTATATTAAGGCTTTACCCTATTTAGTTGTCTCAGATGAGAATAAATTTAAAACAAAATTAGAACAGACAGAAGAGGAATTAAAAATAGTCCGTGAGGAAAATAAAGAGATTAAAAATAATATGAGAAAAGAAACTGAAAAAATTGTGAGTGAATTATTACATGAGTATTTAGGTGAATGAACTATATTGCAATTTTTTGTATGTTTTGTTAAACATGAAAAAATAAATCCCATGTATTCTTATTTTTTGTGTTGTACAAAATTATATTAATCTGTAATATTTATTGAACATTTAATCAATTAGATTTATTTTATTTGAATAGATAACTATTTATATAAATAAACAACATAGAATATTAACAGAGATAAAAAGTATTTCAATAGGGGTAAAATACTATGAGTTTTAATGATAAAATATATGAATATGCAAAAAACATGACAGAAAAATTGCAACATATAAACAATGAAGAAACAACAAAAACAGCTTTAATATTACCTTTTTTAGAAGTTATGGGATATGACCCAACAAATCCTGCAGAAGTAAAAACCGAGTATACCGCAGACCTTGGAGCTAAGCAAGGAGAAAAAGTAGATATAGCAATATTAACTGACAATCAAGTAAACATCTTAATTGAATGTAAATCAACAAAAACTACTCTAGATGAAACTCATATCTCACAATTATACCGTTACTTTAATATTACAGATGCAAAAATTGCAATCCTTACAAATGGTTTAATTTATAATTTTTACACAGACTCCCAGAAAAATGGATTGATGGATAAAACTCCTTTTTTTAAATTTGATTTTACAAATATATCTGATAACAGCATAAATGTATTAGAAAAATTCACTAAAGAAAGATTTGATATAGATAATATTTTAAGTAGAGTGAATGATCTAAAATATGCTCATGATGTACATGAAGTAATTTATGATGAAATTAATTCTCCATCTGAAGAATTTGTTAAAGTTATTGCAAAACAAGTATATGGTGGTGTTTTAACAAAAAATATTAAAGATAAATTTTATAAAATTATTAAAAAAGAATTTAAAAATGTTATAAATGATGAAGTCGAAGATAAATTAAATCAAGCATTAAAAAATACAAAAGATACAGATGAAGAAGAATTTATAACAGATTCAGATGATATAATAACCACTGAAGAAGAAATAGAAGCATTTTATATAGTTAAATCGATAATTGGTGAAATAATAGATAT
>OMVX01000064.1 GCA_900314605.1 uncultured Methanobrevibacter sp.
ATTTAGAACAGAACAAGGCATATTTAACCAAATTTTCAACAGAAAAAATGGATGGATGAAAAAAATAAAATCCCAACTAACAAAATGACAAAGCCATTAATATTAAATACAATATCTTTAAATATAATAAAGATACAATATTTTATTATTATAATTATTACAATTTTGGAGATTTTTTCATGAAAGAAGAAATAAAGTCACATTTGTTTAATAGTGAGGAAGAAGCTTTAAATGTCCTCAAATCTTCTAGAGAAAGAATTGATAAACTTGATAATGATTTTATTAATATAATTTATGAGCGTACTTCTCTTGCAGATAGTATCGTCAAAGCTAAAACTTATTTAGATATGGATGTCTATGATGCAAACAGAGAAAATCATGTCTTCCAAAAGGCTGAAAATTTAGCTAAAAAGAAGAATATCGATCAAGATAAATTAAATCAAATTATGAAATTATTAGTTGATTTAAGTAAAGATAGACAAAAACGTATCTTAGATGATTTAGATTATTAATTTTCTATAAAAAATATGGAGGGATATTATGGGAAATATAAGAACTACATTTGTTAAACGTATGTCAAAAGAACTTATTGAAACTCACAGTGATTTTACTACTGATTTTGAAACAAATAAAATATTAGTATCTGAATATTCTACTGTCAGTACTAAACATTTAAGAAATAAAATTGCTGGATATATTACCAGATTAATGAAATTACAAGAAGTTCAAGCTTAAGTTTCTTTTACTTAAACTTATTTTTTCTTATTTTAATAGATATTTTTTTATACTTTTTCTTAAATAATTTTGATTTTTAACTAAAAGACTATTTTTTCATCTTAGGTGATATAATTAAAGATAAAATTTTCATGGAAAAGGAATTTTTCAATAATCTACGCAAACATTGTTTAGATTTTGGTTTAAATTTAAATGAGGTTTTATTTGAAAAAATTTTTTATATCATTAATAACAATATTCCAATTCTTAAATATGAAAATCCTATTGAAGTTAAGCCTGTTTCTTTATATTTAACTGATGAGATTATTGCTTATTTGGAAGAATTTGTTCTTAAAAATAATATAACTAAAAGGGATGTTTATTATACTGCAATGAAATTATTAGAAGAAGAGGATTTAAAAAATGTTGAAGAGTATTATAAGGATATTTCTAATAAAACTACTTCTTCCAATAAAAAATTGAAAAATAAAAAAAATACTATAGAAAATTCCCCTTTAAATGAAAATAATTATAAAGGTAATAATTCTAGTTTTAAAGAAGAAAATAATAAAAAAATAAAATCTACTAATTTTAATAAAAACAATAATAAATCTAATTTAGAAGAATCTAATAAATCAAATAAATCTAATTTTAAAGAAAATAATACTAAAGATATTAAATCTAATTTAAATCCTTCAAATAATAATGCTGCTGATGAGGTAAAATCAAAAAATATAGAAGAGGATAATAGTGTTCTTTCTATGAAAAGTGATAGTGAGGGTAATATTTCTCTTGAAACTATAAGCACAGAACAATATAATAATCAAAAGGCAACTGTTGAAAATAATGCAAATAATCCTAAATCAGTTAACATAGGAACCATTAAAAATAATATTAACTCTATTAATCCTGAGACGTCACCTGATGAGTTTCTTTCTAGTTTTGATCCAGTAGAGCATCTTCATTTAAAATATGCTGATTTAATAAAAAAATATGAAAGGGCATTTAAAAATAATAAAATTAACAGCATTATTAGAAATTTTGATAAAGATAAAGAAACGGTATTCTTTGAGGGTAAAAGTAAAACAGTTACTTTAGATTCTATGTCTTCTAGTTTAAAAAAAGAGTTTTACAAAAATACAAAATTTTTCAATAATATTTGTGGCCATAAATTAGACAAGCATCAGCGACTTGCTACAATTGTAGATGATGATAATATACAAATTATTGCAGGTGCAGGTACAGGTAAAACATTAACACTAATAAGTAAAGTAAAATATTTAGTTCAACTTAAAGGTGTTGACCCTAAAAAAATCTTATGTTTATCTTTTAATAATTCCTCTGCTAAAGAATTAAGTCAAAAACTTAAAAATGAATTAAGAATGGATATTGAAACTAAAACATTTCATTCTTTAGGTTTAAAGATTATTGCTTCATATGATAAAAGTATTAAAAGTAGTTCTATGGATTATGCTAAATTCTTTATTAGAAGATTTAAAAATTCATTATCCTCAGATGAAATGAAAAGTATGATAAAATTAGGATATGATGTTTTCAATATTTCAAAATATTCTTTTGAAGCTTATATGTCAAATAAACCTAATCTTTCTAATGAAGATAGAATACGTGAAGAATATAATTTTGTTTTAACTCAATGTCCTCTTCCAGGATTAATTGAAGATTTTATTGAAAGTTTTAAAAGGAAAAATTATTCTTTTGATAAATTCTATGACTTTTACACAGACCCTTATTATTTTACGTCAGATAATGAGTATACTCGTTGTAATATAGAGAATCGACATATTTTTTTAGATATTGTATGTAAATTTTTCCTTGAATATGAATTATATTTACTCAAAAATAATATGGTAGATTTTAGTGATATGATTAATAAATCGATTCCTTTAGTTGAATTAGAGGGTTTAAAATATAGCTATGATTATATTTTAATTGATGAATATCAAGATACTTCTTTTTTAAATTATAAACTTATAAGGGCTATAAAAGAAGAAACTAATTCTAAAATTGTTGTTGTAGGAGATGATTGGCAATCTATTTATGGTTTTAGAGATACTCACATTGAGTTATTCACCGATTTTCCAAAATACTTTAACAATCCTACTATTGTTTTTACAAATGAAACCTATAGAAATTCTCAGGAATTAATAGATGTTGCAAGTAAATTTGTTCTATCAAATAAAAAACAAATTGAAAAAGAATTAGTATCGAATGTTCCTATTGATAATCCACCTATTCAGATTTCTTATATTCCCAATTTAGCTGAATCAAAACAAGATATTTTATCAAGGATTATTACTGATTTAACTGAAAATTATCCAGGTTCTGATTTGTATATTTTAGCAAGAACTAGAGATAATATTAAAAATTATTTAGCTAAAAGCAAATTTTTTACTAAAAACCCTAAAATTATTGGTAAATCTAATAATTTTAAGATTTTTTATCCTAAAGATTCTAAGGTTAATGATAAAGATATGTTAAATATAAATTTTAAAACTATTCATGCTTCTAAAGGTTTAGAAGCAGATAATGTTATTATATTATTAGATGATAATTTTCCAAGTACACGTAGTAGTCATTCCCTTTTAAATTATGTTTCAAGTGAAAGTGAGTTTGGTCTTAAAAAAGCTAATGAAGAGAGAAGATTATTTTATGTTGCTTTATCTAGAACTAAAAATAATGTTTATATTATTTCAGATAGTTTAAAGAAATCTTCTTTTATGAGGGAGTTAGAAGAGTATTCTGCTACTGATATTTTCCCTAATAGTTTTGAGATTTACTATAATTTTAATGATGATTTAAAATAATGAAATAACTATATCTTTTTTTTATTAATTTGGATTTTATTTTGTAAAAATATATTAATATGTATGATTATAATTTTAAATGTATATTTAAACGAAATTTAAAATATTAAATTATTAGTTTTAAATTTTTATTAAAATTTTTTATTTGGTGAATTTAATGGATTTAATTGTTGCAAAATTTGGAGGAACATCTGTTGGAAATGGTTCCAGAATAAAAAAAGCAGCCCAATCTGTTGTCAATGAATATATGAAAGGTAACAAAATTGTTGTTGTGGTTTCAGCTATAAATAAGACTACTGATGATTTAATTCAAGTTACTGATGAATCTATTGGAGATTCTGTTTCTCCTCAACAGATGGCAGAAATATTATCTATGGGTGAAATGACTAGTACTAGAGTTATGGCATCAACCATTGAATCCTTAGGTGTAAAGTCAACATTCATTGATCCTTATAATGATGCTTGGCCAATTATCACTGATAATAACCCTTTAGATGCTAATATTAATTTTAAAGCTTCTGAATACCAATCTAAAAAAATTGCTCAACTTTTAGAACAAGGTGTTATTCCTGTAGTTTGCGGATTTTTAGGCAGAGGTCCAAATAATCAAATAACTACTATTGGTAGAGGAGGTAGTGATGTAACTGCTTTCTTTTTAGGTCATGCGCTTAAAGCTGATGAAGTTGTTATTGTAACTGATGTAGATGGTGTAATGAGTAGTGATCCAAGAAAAATAGAAGAAGCTGAAAAATTAGATAAAATTTCAGTTGAAGAAATGAGGGACATAGCTTTACATGGTGCACAGGTTTTACATCCTAATGCTTTAAAATATAAAGACCCTATGATTAGTGCTAAGATTATTAGTTTTGAAAAAGGTAACCTTTCAGATAAAGGTACTGAAATTATTGGTCCATTTCAGGAAGATATTTCAAAATCAGCTGTTTTATATCCTGAAGAATTATCTATAATTGCTGTTGTTGGAGAGCAAATGATTGAAACCAAAGGTTTACTTGCTCAACTTACAAATATTCTTGCAGAAAATAATATTAATATTTATGGAATTTCTGCAGCTTCAAATTCTATTACAGCATTTGTAAGTAAGAGAAAATCTGAAAAAGCACATCATTTATTACATCGTCTTGTTGTTAATAATGATAAATTATCATCACTTTCTATTGGTAATGATATAGCTATGATAGGTGTTTCTGGCCCAGAATTTAATGTGGAAACACCGGGTATTATATCTGATATTACAAGACCTTTACATAAAAATCATATTAATATTGTAGAAATTTCTTCTTCTCAAACAGCTATTATATTGTTTGTTGAATGGAAAGATGGTAAAAAAACACTTGAACTTATTAAGGAGGTTATAGATTGAAATTTGAAGGAACTGCTGTTGCAATGATTACTCCTTTTTCATCTGATATGAAAATTGATGAAGAAGGTTTTAGAGAAAATATTAATTTTTATATTGAAAATGGAGTTGAAGGTTTAGTTGTTTGTGGTACTACCGGTGAATCTGCTACATTGACTCATGATGAACATCGTGAACTTATAGAAATTTTTGTAGATGAGGTTAATGGTAGAGTAACCACAATTGCTGGTGCTGGTAGTAATTCTACTATTGAAGCTATAGATTTAGTAAAATTCTGTGGAGATGTAGGTACAGACCAAGCTCTTGTTATCACCCCCTACTATAATAAACCACAACAACATGGTTTAATTGAACATTATCATGCTCTTAATGATGTTTCTGATATTGATATTATTGCATATAATGTACCTTCACGTACTGGACTAGATATAGCATCTGAAACTATTGTAGAATTAGCTAAATTAGATAAAATAACTGCTTTAAAAGAAGCAAATCCTAGTTTAGATAAAGCTAACGATACAATTTGTCTTTTAAAAGAAAATGATTTGTATGATGATATTAATATTTTATCAGGAAATGATGGTCTTACATTACCATTAATATCTATAGGTGCTAAAGGTGTTATTAGTGCATCAGCAAATGTAGATCCAAAAAGAATGGTTGATATGGTTCATCTTGCAATGGAAGGTAAATATGATGAAGCTAGAGACATACATTATCAAATGCTTCCTTTAATTAATGCTTTGTTTATGGAAACTAGTCCGGCTCCTACTAAAGCTGCTTATCATTTGATGGGTAAACCTTCAGGAGATTTAAGACCTCCTCTTGCACCAATTAAAGAGGATACCAAAAAAGTTTTAGAGGATATTCTTAAAAAAGATGGTTTTATTTAGATTCTTATTATTTTTTTAATTGATTTCTAATTTAATTATCTTTTTTTTTATTCATTTATGTATGTAGGCATAATAAAAAAATAAGAATTAATTTTAATATTTATTTTTACAGATTGAAATAATTATATTTTAAATTTTTTGCAAATACCATTAATTTTATAATATTTAATTTATTTAAAGAATTTTTAAAAATAGAACTAATAATTTTTAAGGAGATATATTATGATAAAAGTTGCTGTTACTGGAGCTGCAGGAAGGATGGGTTCCGGTATTGTTAGAAAAATTACAGAACAAGAGGATATGGAAGTAGTTGCTGCTATAGAAATGCCAAATACTCCTCTTGCAGGAAATGATATTGGTCTTCAAGCAGGTATAGGTGAATTAAATGTTCCAATTACAGGTTCTGAAGATTTAGAAAATACATTAAATAAAACTCAGCCAGATGTTTTAGTCGATTTTACTATTGCACCTGCTGCTGCTCAAACTATTCAAATTGCTAGTAAATGTGGTGTAAATTTAGTTGTTGGTACTACTGGCTTTTCCCAAGAACAACTTGATGCTAATTTAAAAGCAGTTGTAGATAATAAGATTAAATCTGTTATGACTTATAATTTTTCTATAGGCGTTAATGTTTTCTTTAAGGTTATTCGTGATTTAACACCTATATTAAATGATTTTGATATTGAGATTATTGAAGCACATCATAATCAAAAAGAAGATTCTCCATCTGGAACTGCAGTTACAGCACTAGAAACTGTATGTGATGCTTTAGGACGTGATCCTAATGAAGTTGCAGTTTATGGTAGACATGGCCATGTAGGTAAAAGAACTAAACAGGAAATTGGTGTTCATGCTATACGTGGTGGAGATATTACTGGAGACCACACTGTACTTTATGTTGGTGATGGAGAAAGATTAGAAGTAAAACATACAGCACATAAAAGAGAAGTATTTATTGCAGGTGTAATTCGAGCTATTAGATATATTCCTAATGCAGAACCAGGTAAAATCTCTGATATGACAGATGTATTAGGTATTTAGATTTATTATATTAAATTATTTTATTTTGAGTTGATTTTATGGTAAATGTTGGTGTACTTGGTGCAACTGGAATGGTCGGTCAAAGATTTATTCAACTTTTAGACAAACACCCAGATTTTGAGATAACTGCTCTTGCAGCTTCTTCAAGATCCGCTGGTAAACGTTATGAAGATGCAACAACTTGGTATCTTAATGAATCAATGCCTGAGTCTGTAAAAGATATTACTGTATGTGAAACATCACCGGAAGCTATGTCAAATGATGTGGATATTTTATTCTCATCTCTTCCCACTGAATTTGCAGCTAAAGTTGAGCCTGAATTTGCAAAAGATTATGTTGTAGCATCAAATGCTAGTGCTATGCGTATGGTTGATGATGTTCCTTTAGTTATTCCGGAGGTTAATCCTGAATTTTTAGATCTAATTGAAATTCAGCAGAAAAATAGAGGTTGGGATGGTTTCATTGTTACTAATCCTAATTGTTCTACTATAGCATTAACTTTAACATTAAAACCTATATATGATGCATTTAAAATTAATAAGGTTTATGTTTCTACTATGCAAGCAGTTTCTGGTGCAGGATATAATGGTGTTCCATCTATGGCTATTGTTGATAATCTTATTCCATATATTGGAAATGAAGAGGAAAAAATGGAAAGTGAAACCTTACATCTTTTAGGTAATTTAGATGGAACAGATGTTGTAAATGCTGATTTCAGTTTATCTGCTTCATGTCATAGAGTTGGAGTAATAGATGGTCATACTGAAGCTGTTTTTGTTGAATTAGATAAAAATGAAGATATAGCTGATATTAAAAATGTTATGGTTAATTTTAAAGGATTACCTCAAGAATTAGATTTATATTCATCCCCAAAAAATCCTGTTATTGTAAAAGATGAAGATGATCGTCCTCAACCTAGATTAGATAGATTGTCAGATAATGGTATGGCTGTAACTGTAGGTCGTCTTAGAAAAGATGCTGCTATGGATAATAGTTTTAAATATGTTTTAGTAGGACATAATACTATTAGAGGTGCAGCTGGAGCTTCAGTTTTAAATGCTGAACTTATTAATAAGAAAATACTATAATTATTTTCATTATATTTTATTTTCTTTTCTTTTTATTATATTTTATATTAATTGGAACTATTTAAAACTATTTTAATATAAATATTGATTTTTATTCTTTTTTCATATGAAAAGTTATACTTTTTAAAATTTTTTTTAATGTCTTAATCCCTTAAATTTTATGAATTCTTATTTTTCTTTATACTTTTTCTTAGATTTTAGTAATTAACTTTAAATACTATTAATATATATAAGTTTATTATATAATACTATTAAATTAGATATGTATATTTAGTTTATAGTAAAATTTTAATTAAATTTAAAATTTTAAAAATTTTTATAAATTAATATTTCATATATTTTGTAATTTGTTTTAATTATAGAATTTTTATATATTTTAATTTTATTAAAATTTATATTTATTATAATAATTCATGGCTTATTATAACTTTTTGTTGGGAGAATATAATGGTTTTTGAAAGTGATGAAAAAAAGTCTCTACAAAATTTAGTAAAATCCTGTTTATTGGAAATAAACAGTCTGAAAATGGATTTGGCGTTTGTTGAAAAGCAAAAGGTTAATTTAGAGAATGAAAAAATTCAATTTCATCATGATGAAGCTGTTAGTCATTTACAGGATAATTTAAGTAATAAAGAAAATGAATTATTAAAATTAAAAACTAATTTTCAAGCTGAAATTAATGATCTTCATGCTTCAATTAATGCAAAAAATGAAGAAATTAATGTTAAAAATAAAATAATTCTTGATAATGAGCAGGTTATTTCTCATCAAGATTTTAAAATACGTAAATTAACTGATTTTGATAATAATATAAAATCAGTTAGAACATCCTTACAGGAGGATATTACCTATATTAGAAGTTCTCTTCAAAAGCTTTTAAATAACTTTGAAATAGAAGACAATATATCTGATGACAAAAGTATTGTAAAAAGCAAAATAATCGATGAAAAAGATTATGAAATTAAAGAACTTTCACAGAATCTTGAAGAATCTAAGATTAAAATCATTAAACTCCAAAACCAACTTGCATCAAAAGATAGTTTTATTGAACTTAAAGGAGAACTAGCTAATACAAAACAAGAATTATCTCAAAAAACTGAAGCACTTAATAGTTTAAATCAGAATTCTGTTTCTAAAGATGATTATAATCAATTATTACAACAACTACAAGATTTAAGAGAACTAATTAAAACTAAAGATTTAACTATTCAAGATTTAAATGAATATAAAACTAAATTTGATAATCTTGAAAAAGAATTTGATGATTTTAAGCAAAATACTACAATGTATAATGAAAATTATAATAATCCTCAAAATGAAATAGAAGGTTCCCTTTCAGATTATGTTACTGTAACTGAATATGATAAGCTTAGAAAAGAGAATATCCTTAAAGATGAGAAGATTTATCGTTTAGAAAAAATCAATGATTTATTATCTGAACTTGAAGATAATCAGAAAAATAACAACCCTTCAAATGCTGATCTTGAAAATCAGCGGTTAAAACAAGAAATTCAACAAAAAGATGAGGATATTAAAAAACTTGAAGAAATTCAGGATTTATACAATAAATTGATTATTCCTCCTAAAGATGATTTAACTTCTTTCCAATCTCAAGTATTTAATTTAATTCCAGATGAACCTTTAAATTCAAACGAAATTTACAAATATATTCAAAATGTTGCTTTTGATAAGGTTTCCTTTGAAAGTATTGAGAATATTTTGAAAAAATTAGTTAGAAAAGGTTATCTTACAAGTTCTAATGTGAATGATGAGATAGTTTATACTAAAGTTCATGATAATGACTCTTCTTATAAAGAATAATATTTTTCTGACCTTTTTTTTTATAATTATAGCTTTTTTTCTTAGCTTCTTATTTTTTTATTTTTTTAATTATAATATTTTTTTTTTTTTTTTTTTTGAGGGTGGGACACAAACTTACTTTTTTTATAATTTTTTTTCTGTTATTTATTCTGTAAATTTAAATACTATGAAGTACAACTATTAAATATAG
>OMVX01000066.1 GCA_900314605.1 uncultured Methanobrevibacter sp.
AGCTAAAAGACAAATAAAATCAAATAATATAAAATGGATGGAAAATAATGTTTTAGAATTTAAAAAAAAATTTATCAGTTAAATTTTTTACAGCCCCGAAAAAAAATAAAAGATATAAATTTAAGTAAAAATAATCCTAAAAATGAAGAAAAAAAGTAATAACAATCCTAAAAAATTAATAAAAAAGTAATAATATTAATAAGTATATTATTGTGGATTATCTCTAAACCATTTAACTGTTTTTTTAAGATTATTTCTAAATTGAAGTGAATCCACTTTAAAATTAATATTTTTTTGATTAGAGACATCAGCAATAGAATGTTTAATATCTCCTGAACGCTCATTAAGATATTTAGGTTTAACATCACTATTTAAAACTTCACAAATAATTTTATAAAGGTCATTAACAGATAATCCTTCCCCACTAGCAATATTTACAACACCATTATAATCAGACTCACAAGCAAGAATATTTGCCCTTACAATATCTTCAATATAAATAAAATCTCTGGTCTGATTACCATCCCCATAAATAACAGGTTGCTTATTATTTAATAATCCATAAATAAAATTTGGAATTACAGCTGCATAGTCTGAATGAATATTTTGTTTAGGACCAAAAACATTGAAATATCTAAGAGAAACACCATTTAAGCCATAACATTCTGTGAAAGTTTTCAAATATAATTCCGAACTTGCTTTTTGAGTAGCATATGGAGATAATGGAATATAAGGTTCAGTTTCTTTAAGAGGAATATTAGGATTATCACCATAGATTGCAGCTGAAGACGAGAAAACAATTTTTTTAACATTATTTTCATAACATGCAATAAGTAATTTTAAAGTTGAATCTAGATTATTAGAATTAGAAAACAGAGGTTTTTCAACACTTTCAGGGACACTTGCAACTGCAGCTAAATGAAATACATAATCAACACCATTTAAAATGCTAACTAAATCTACATCATTTAAATCTCCCTTAATAATTGTAAGATTTTCATGATTAGGATTAGCTAAATTCTCAAGTTTACCTGAAGATAAATTATCTATGACAATAATCTTATTATTATCAACTAACTCCTCAACAATATGAGAACCTATAAAACCTAAACCACCTGTAACTACAATAGTCTTATCTTCCATAAATATCCTCTAAGTGAAATTATAACATACTCAAAAATTAATATAATAATCTATTATTTATTTTATAAATATTAAACTTTTTGTAAAAATCATAAAAAAAAAGTTAAATACCATCATATATATTAAAAAATAATTTAATAGAGTAAATTTAGTCTAATGATGGATAATAAAGATAATAATACTTAAATATCAATATTAAAATAATAGCTTGATAAATATTAAATTACAAAAAAATAAAAATAAAAATTAAATAATAAATAGCTCATCCAGTGAAATTATGAAATCCACAACCAACACATACATGATCCTCTTCAGGGTCTTCTACAGCTGGTTTAAGTTCTTGTAAAGTAATAGTGAAAAAACCATTTTTTGAAACACCATCAATAGACGGACCTTTTCCGACAATTGGAGAAACCCCTTTAAAATAACATCTTATATCACCAGTTCCACCAATATCTACACTCATAGGTTCAAAGATTTTTAAACTTTCAAAAAAAAGCATACTTTCACCTACAATCTCCTGTGGAGCTTCTACACTAAAAACAAACATATTATCATCTAAAGCTTTAAGACCTATGTATTTATCATTAAAATCATAAGTATTACCATCATCTTTTTTAAATGAAACAATATTAGAAATATCACTAGTTACCATATTTATCACCTTGATAATAAATATAAAAAGTAAAATCTATTAGAAAATGTATATTAATTAACTGAATAAATTTAAGTGCTAATTTAAATTAAATATATTTTGTGTAATAAAATAATTTCTTTATTAATTAAATTGAAATATAATTTTATGAATATATAAATCTATTGAATTAACTAAAATTTAACTAAAATATTTAAGTAAATAATATGAAATAGGATAAATTAAATTAAATCTCTTTATAAAGATTAATTAAAAATCTTTTTATTTAATTGTTATAAAAATAATAAATCAACTAATTTAAAAGTTTTAAAAAGGATAATAAAATAGATTGTATATAATATTAGAAGATTATTCAAAAAACTTAAAAATGAAATTATTAAAAGATTAGAAAATTTAGATTTATAATTAAAAATAATAAATAATATATTATAATAATATATTTTTTATATAAAATTTTAAATAATAAATTAAAAATCTTATTATTAAAGTTTATTTTTAAAAAGATTTATTAAAATACATTATTCATTAATAATTTTATTCATTTAAAGATATTAATAGAATTTTAAATAACTGAAGGGATAAAATGCATAAATACAATGATATAATTGGTAAAAGAATAAAAGAATTAAGAGAACTTTCTGATATAAGTACTGAAGAGTTATCATCAGAATTAAATATGGATGAGGAAACTTATATAAAATATGAAAAAGGTGAAAAAGACATTCCTGCTAGTCTAATTTATGAAATTGCAGGAGTGTTTAATGTGGATATGGGTTTATTATTAAATGGTGAAGAAAGTAGAATGTCTATTTTTGATCTTACTCGTAGTGGTGAAGGAGTAAAAGTAAATAGAAGAAGTGAGTATACATATGAAAATCTATGTAAAAAATTCATACATAAAAAAGCAGAAATGTTTATTGTAACCGTTAATCCAAAAGAAAATCCTACTCCATCATTTAATAAACATCCTGGACAGGAATTTAACTATATTCTACAAGGAAGTATGAAACTTTTTATACATAATAATGAAATAACCCTTAATGAAGGAGATTGTGTATTTTTTGATTCAACACATAAACATGCTATGATTGCATTAAATAATGAAACTGCTAAATTTTTAGCTGTATTAATGTAAAAAAAATTTATTTTATAACTATTAAGAATAAATCAATTATTAATAAATAAAATTAAAGAATTAATTAATATTTAGTGATATAATGACATCATTAATAAATGAATATGTAGAAAGGGTAGATTTTGACTCATATGAAGATTTTGCCCAAAATTTTAAATTTAAAATACCTGAAGACTTTAACTTTGGTTTTGATGTAGTAGACAAGTATGCAGAAATAGATCCAGATAAAAAGGCACTTGTCTGGTGTGATGATAATGAAGATAAAATATTCACCTTTAAAGAAATGAAGGAAGAATCTAATAAAGTTGCTAATTTCTTAAAAAGTTTAGGAATTAAAAAAGGTGATTGTGTTATTTTAACCTTAAAAAGTAGATATGAATGGTGGTATACAATGACTGCACTTCATAAAATAGGAGCTATAGCAATTTCAGCAACACATATGTTAAAACTCCATGACATAAAATACCGCCTTTCTAAAGCACATATTAAAAGTATCATTACAATTGATGAAGATAATTTAATTGAAGATTATACTAAAGCAGAAGCTGAATTAGATATGAATATTATAAAGATTACAGTTTCAGATAAGAAATTTGATAAATGGTATAATCTTCATGAAGAAATGGACAAACAAAGTAATAGTTTTAAAAGACCAAAAGGAAATGATGCAACAAATATCCATGATCCTCTTGTAATGTATTTTTCTTCTGGAACAAGTGGAAATCCTAAAATGGTTAAACATAATGGAAAATATCCTATAGGAGATATTGTTACTGCACAATATTGGCATGAAGTTATAGAAGATGGGCTTCATCATACTGCTGCAGATACCGGTTGGATTAAAGCAGTGTGGGGTAATCTTTATGGTCAATGGTTATGTGGAGCTGCTGTTTTTATTTATGATTATAAACGTTTTCATGCTCTTGATTTAATAAAAAAAGTTACAGAACATAAAGTAGATACTTTCTGTGCACCACCAACTGTATTTAGGTTTTTAATTAAAGAAGATTTAAGTGATATTGATTTTTCATCTCTAAAACATGTTTCTACAGCAGGAGAATCCTTGCCTCCAGAAGTATTTAATAAATTTAAAGAAATAACAGGTCTTGAAATTAAAGAGGCATTTGGTCAAACAGAAACAGTAATAAGTATTGGTACATTCAAATGGTTAGACCCTAAATTAGGCTCAGTAGGAAGAGAAAATCCTAACTTTAAAATTGATCTTTTAGATAAAGATGGAAAAATAGTTGATATTGGTGAAGAAGGTGAAATCTGTTTTGATTTAAGTGCTGATAATACTGGATTATTTGACGAATATAATAGTGATCCTGAACGTAACCAAGAAACAAGATATTGGGGATATTATCATTGTGGAGATAAAGCATGGAAAGATGAAGATGGATATTTCCACTTTGTTGGACGTAATGATGATGTAATAAAAAGTTCAGGTTATCGTATTGGACCTTATGAAGTTGAAAGTGCAGTTATTTCACATCCAGCAGTAGTTGAATGTGCTATTACAGGTTATCCTCATGAGGTAAGAGGGCAAATAGTAAAAGCAACTATAGTAATTTCTAATGATTATGAAGAAAGTGAGGAATTGAAAAAAGATATTCAGCAACATGTTAAAAAGGTTACTGCTCCATATAAATATCCGCGTATGATTGATTTTGTCAGTGAAATACCAAAAACAAGTAATGGTAAAATTATTAGAAAAATTATACGTGAAAACGACCTGAAAAAATTTGAAGAAGAAAATTAAATTTTAACAATTATGTGAATGATTATGTGAAAAAATTAAACAAGTGATTAAATGACTTATAAAGAAAAATCAAAAAAATTTTTATCAAGTGCAAATGTTACTATCGGAGATACTGTAAAAATTTCTAAGAATAATACAGTATACAAAGGAATTTTACTTGATAGATCAGAAGATGCAGAAGATAATTATATTGTTATTAAATTAGATAGCGGATATAATCTTGGAATTAATATTACAGATGCTTCAATTGAATTAATTGAACATGGAGATAAACCTAGTATAGGTTACGAGGAAACCGAGGTTAGTAAAGATCCTGAAAAAATGAATATTTCTATTATTTCAACTGGAGGAACTGTATCATCTATAATAGATTATAGTACAGGAGCAGTTCACCCAGCATTTACAGCAGGAGACCTGCTTAGAGCTAATCCGGAACTAATTGATCTTGCAAACTATGATGTTAAAGCATTGTACAATATTTTAAGTGAAAATATGAAAAGCAAATATTGGGTTGAAACAGCAAGACAAATTGCAAGTGACATATCAGATGGTGCAGATGGTATTGTTCTAGCTCATGGTACAGATACAATGCATTATACCTCAGCAGCACTCAGTTTTCTAATAGAATCACCTGTACCTATTGTTCTAACTGGATCACAAAGAAGTTCAGACCGTCCATCTACAGATACATTTTTAAATTTAATAAATTCAGTAGGTGCTGCAAAATCAGATATTGCAGAAGTAACAGTTTGTATGCATGATAAATTAGATGATAATATTTGTGCTTTACATAGTGGTGTTAGAGTAAGAAAAATGCATACATCAAGAAGAGACACATTCCGAAGCATAAATTCTGAGCCAATTGCATATCTGAAAGAGGGTAATATTCAATCTGTAACTGGCCATTACAATAAACGTAACGAGAAAGAACTGAAATTACATGATAATATAGAAGAAAAAGTAGGACTTATTAAATCTTATCCTGGAATTACCAGTGAGCTAATTGATTATCATATAGATAAAGGTTACAAAGGTCTACTTATTGAAGGAACGGGCTTAGGACACGTTAATGAAGAATTAATTCCTTCACTTCAAAGAGCAAATGATGAAGGTATCCCTTGTGTTATGACCTCTCAATGTATATATGGAAGAGTGAATATGAATGTTTACAGTACAGGACGTAAACTTCTAGAAGCTAATTTAATCTCTGGTGAAGATATGACACCAGAAGTAGGGTATGTTAAATTATCTTGGGCATTAGGTCAAAGTGATAATATTGATGAAGTTAGAAAAATAATGGAAACAAATATTGCTGGAGAATTAAATGACCGTCTATCAGCAAAATACTTTTTAAACTAGGTGATTTGATGAGTGAAAAATATGACTGGAAAGAATTAGGCCTAAAAATGGGACTAGAAATACATCAGCAATTAAACACAAAATCCAAATTATTCTGTTCATGTCCAACAGAACTAATTGATGATGATGTGGATTTAACAATTAGAAGAAATTTAAGACCAACACAAAGTGAATTAGGTCAAATCGATAGGGCAGCTCTTCAAGAATCTATGAGAAAATTAAATTTTAATTACGAATCATTCGACAAACATACCTGTCTTGTAGAATGTGATGATGAACCACCACATTCCCTAAACAGAGAAGCACTAGATTTAGCAATAACTATATCAACACTTTTAAACATGCATATTGTTGATGAATTCCATACAATGAGAAAACAAGTAATAGATGGAAGTAATACTAGTGGTTTTCAAAGAACAGGACTACTTGCAACAGATGGATACTTAGATACCCCATATGGTAGAGTGGTTATAGAAACAATTGGCCTTGAAGAAGATGCAGCAAGAAGAGTAGATACAAATAGTGAATTTACAGAATTTAGATTAGATAGATTAGGAATTCCACTTGTAGAAATTACAACAGACCCTTCAATTCATCATCCAAAACAGGTAGAAGAAGTTGCATATATGATAGGGCAAGTCCTAAGAAGTACAAATGTTAAAAGAGGATTAGGAACTATAAGACAAGACTTAAATATTTCAATTGCAAAAGGTGCAAGAGTTGAAATTAAAGGAGTTCAAAACCTTGAACTTATGCCTTTGATTGTTGAAAGGGAAGTGGAAAGACAATTGAAACTAATTGAAATTAAAGATGAACTCACAAATCGTAATGCATCAGTAGATGAAACAATATATGATTTAAATGAAGTATTTAATGATACAGATAGTAAAATATTAAAATCTGCAAAATCTATAAAAGGTATTATTCTTAAAGGATTTAATGGATTAATAGGTATAGAGATTCAGAAAGGTCGACGATTTGGAACAGAACTCTCATCATATGCTAAAAAAATGGGAGTAAGTGGGCTTTTCCATACAGATGAATTACCCGCATATGGAATTAGCCAAGAAGAAGTAGATAAATTAAAAAAATATTTAAAAACCTCCCCAGAAGATGCTATAATCATTGTAGCACATGACGAGGATATTGCTGTATCTGCATTAGAAGAAGTAATAAGAAGAGCAAAATTAGCTTTTGATGGAGTTTTAGAAGAAACACGTAAATCATTAGATGATGGGAATACAGAATATATGAGACCCCTTGCAACTGCAAATAGGATGTATCAAGAAACTGATATACCTCTGTTAAAAATAACAGATGAAATCATAGATCCTATAAAAAATAACCTTCCAGAATTACCTGATGCAAAAAAAGAAAGAATATTAAAAGAATATAATTTAAGTGAGGATTTAGCAAGTCAACTAGTTAGAAGAAATTTAGCTGACAACTTTGAAAATATTTTAAAAGAAATCAAAGCTGACCCTACCACACTTGCATCTACATTAAGTTATGATTTAAGAGATTTAAAAAGAGAAGGAATAGATATATCTTCTATAAACAAAGACAGTATTATAAGTGTTTTTAAATTAATAGAAGATGGAAAAATATCAAAAGATGCCATTAAAGAATTAATTGAAGCAATGTGTAAAAATCCAAGTAAAGATGCTTTGACCATTGCAGATGAGGAAAATTTAACTTTACTTGGACTTGATGATGTTAAAAAGATCATATCAGAGATTGCTGAGGCAAATAATTCAATGATAAGTGAACGTAAAATGGGTGCAATGGGACCTTTAATGGGTATGAGTATGAAAAAATTAAAAGGTAAAGCAGATGGAAGTCTGGTAAATAAAATAGTTAAAGAAGAAATAGAAAAACGATTATAGTTTTTTTTATTTTCTTTTTTTTTAAAATCTAAACATTTTTTTAATAAATATCTGAAATTTTATTTTAAAAACTAATATTTCTCATAAATATTAACAATCAAAGCTGATTTTAACAATAAGTCTAATTTTAAAAAAATAAAAAATTATATAAGTATAAATTAAAATTTAAAAAAAAATAGAAAAATAATAAAAAAATATTATTTAGGGGCCTGAAATTTTCAGTTCTCAGATAATTGTTGTATTGCTGTTTTTGAGTTAAAACCCTGTGATATGATTAAGGCTCCTAAAAATACATTTAA
>OMVX01000067.1 GCA_900314605.1 uncultured Methanobrevibacter sp.
AAAGATTTAGAACAGAACAAGGCATATTTAACCAAATTTTCAACAGAAAAAATGGATGGATGAAAAAAATAAAATCCCAACTAACAAAATGACAAAGCCCTTGAGCACCATCTATTAATTTACTTCCATGAGAAAGTAATAATATTCCAGTTTTATTATCCATAATATCACATCTCAAAATCTTTAAAATAAAATTTATATGGAATTCTAAATTATATGAAAAAATTTTATTGTTTAGAACGTTTTTCTGCATCTTCAAAATCTGTAGAGTAAATATGTGCACTAATAGAATGAACAGTGATAGGTGCAACATTAACTCCTACTTCATTTGCAACATACTGAGCAAGATAAGTTAAACCAACTACATTAGGAAACCATGCACCATAAATATCATGGGATCTCCAAAGAGCAGTAGTATATAAACTATCTTCCCTAATTTTAAAGTCTACTAAAATTAAACAAGGAACTTCCTCATTAACAGTGTCAAGATGAGGGTCCCATGTAACTGAAATAGCTCGACGGGATTCTTTACAATTCTTCAATCGGTCTATTGCTACTTGAATCTGGTCTATTCCAGTAAATCCTTCATCATCCTTATCATCAGATAAATAATCTTCATGATTACGGAGTCTGCTTCCATAAGTGTATACAAAACCAGGATTTTCCCTGCTTAAAAATTGTTCAGAATAGGTGGTTATTCTATCACCAGCCCAAAAGTAACCTTCTGGAACACGAACATTTTCTATAGTATTATATTCTTCACCTATACCAAAAAATCCTCCATCCTGCTTTCCTAAAGGATTTTTAATTTTAGTAACTACATTTAATAACTCTTTAGTAGTAGAACCTCTCTCATCATCTACTAAATGACCATTAGTATAAACTAATTTAACAAGATCTTCCCAACAATCTGCAATTTCTGAATTTTCAATTTTATATACCATAATACCGAAACCTAAGAAATAAATATAAATTTAAATGATTTTTAATATAATATATCTTTTAAGAGTATTTTAATAATATTAAATTATATATCAAAATTTATTATGTAAATATTTTTTCTGATAATTATACTATAATTTATTCTATGATTAATTTATATTATTAAATAGCTAGATTTTATAGATAATTTTTTTTTAAAAAAAAAAGTATTATTTAAAATCCACAATTTGGACAAGCTCCAAAGTAAAATCCAAGGCGAGATAAGAAATTTTCAAAACCATTATAATCTAATTCATCATAATCTATTAAATTATAAAGTTTAATATAATCTTTTTCCAGTAATTCATTGAAAAATATAAAATCATAATCAAGAAGAATATCTTCTACATCACTAGGGTATATTTTAAAAACAATATCTGCATGAGAACTGTTAAGACTTACATCACTAAGTCCTTCTACAATAGACACATCTACACGTTTTATACCTTTAGTTAAAAGAACCATTAAATCATCAAATCCATCAAGTAAAAATCCAATTCGTCCTCCATCAACTATTCCATTATACATATGTTTTGAATTATCTGCCCATTGTTGCCATTCTATAATATTAAAATATTCTTCCATAAAACCAAGCCAAAAAATATATTATTAATAAATGAATATAAAAATGGATTTTAAATTAATTCATATTCAAATTTGGTCTCAATAAATAATACGATTATCATTCCTATAATTCCAATAACCAAACAAATTAGATATTGAGAAGAATCAACACCTATAACTTGATTCATTGGAACTCTCAAAGAGCCAAGCATAATACCAATAAGTCCTGCTACAGTTGCACTTTTATAATTTTCTAAGAGAAATTTAATTACTCTACTCATTGAAACAAATCCTAAAGCTGCACCAACAATAAATACAAGAAGATCCACTATTTGAAGTTTATGTAAAACCGTAATCATATATTCATATTGACCAAGTAGAAGTAAAACTGAAGAACCTGAAATTCCTGGAAGTAACATTGCACAAATAGATATGAAACCAGAGATAAAAAGTACAGGGAAACTATGAGCTGCCTGAATAGGATTAAGACCAACAAAAAGATATCCTAAAACTGCAAATATTATTGTGATAAGTATAGTTTTAATATTTAAGGCATCGAGTTGTTTATATAGAATAATAACAGATGCTAAAATCAAACCTGCAAAGAAGGAATATGTGAAAGCAGCATAATCATCTAATAATAAATCAATAATACCTGCCATTGTAAATAAAGAAATAGCAATACCTAAAAGTAAAGGTATAAAAAATTTAAAATCTATTTCTTCAAATAATTCTTGTTTAAATTTAGAAAAATTACCTTTAAAAAGAGGTTTTAAAAACATGAATTTAATTTTACTAATTGAACCTATTAATCTATCATAGATTCCTGTAATAAGTGCAATTGTTCCACCAGATATTCCGGGCATAATATCAGAAATACCCATTAATAATCCTCTAAGAAATATACTAATCATTGTTTTAAAATTATCCATAAAAAATTCTCCATAGCTTTATTTAAAACTTAAAACTCTAAAAATCATAAAATATTATTATTAACTTTCTAATTGTTTATTTAAAGTACACATTAATTCTAATTTTTTATATGCATTATCAAATGTTAATTTACCAAGACCACAATCAGGGTCAAATAAAATATTTTCACAACCAATTACTTCTACTGCTTCTTCCATTAGTTTTTTTGTGGAAGAGCTATCATCAACAGTGTCAACAGAAGAATCTATACATCCAAATCCAATTTTTTTACCTTCGATTTTAGAAAGATTTTTTTTAATAATATTAAAATTAATATCATTACCTGCAAGTTCCACATCTAAAATATCAACGTTAAAATCTGCTAAATCATTGAAAATATCAGATAAAATACCACATGCATGAACAGCAACTGGAATTTTTATACTATCAGTCAATATATCTATAGCTTCAGATGCTGTTTTCATATTAACAATACCTGTTGAAAGCATAGGTTCATCAATCTGAATATATTTAACATCTGTTTTCTTCTGAATTGTTACTAATTCTTTATTAAAAGATTCTGCATAATCAAGAATAGCATCATCTTTATTTTTATAAAATCCTCCAATTCTAGAAGAGTGTACCATAGTAGAAGGTCCTGTAACTACTGCTTTAACTGCTTTTCGATTTTTTTCCTTTTTGGTTAAGTCATTAGATTTTAAAAAATCTTTTAATGCTTGTTCTGCTGTTTGAATATCATTAATGGTAATATCTTCTCTTGGAGGAAGTATTTTAGAATTAATTACTGTTGTACCCTCTTCAATAGTCATTCCAGGCATATGTGATGAAAAATAATTTATCATATTCATATTTTCCCTTATACCTCCATCAGCTACAATATCTATGCCTGCTTTAAGTTCGCAAGTTACAATATCTTTAATTGCTTGAATATATGGATCATAAGAGCCAAAAATATTTTTTAATTTATCATTAAAAGTAGATGGACCTTTAAGTTGATGAGGGAAACTTCCAACAACTGTAGTTAACATTAAAATCCTCCATTTACCACTTTTTTTAAATATATTATACAATCAAGTTTAAATCTTAATTATTATTAAAAATTTAATTAATGTTTATAATCAATGTTTTTCATTAAAATTTCATCAATATCTTCTTGTTTAACAGGAAGTTCAATTGCTGATGTACCGTTACATGGTTTAGTATAGGTAATACATACTGTTTTTTTATCAGGATTAATTCCAACAGGTATAGGTGGAATACCTATAAGTCTTATTCCTAAAACTTTATCTCCCGGATTAATATGAACTATTTCTTTGGAATTTTTACGTATTGCCTCAGCACATTCCTTAAAACCAGACTGTGAAACTAAAATTTTATAATCTTCTGACTGTTGTAGATAGGTATCTAAACAAAATGACATAAAATTGCCTCCAGTAAAAACTTAATATCATATATATGTAATTTATTTAATTTTCATCCTTCAACTGATTTAAAGCCTTATCTAAGTTTACCTTAAGAGGATTTGGATTATGGAAAGCTTTAACTTTAATAATTTCTGCATCTGTACTTTGTTCAACCATTTCTGCATATTCTTCAACCAATGATTCATCTCTTTGAAAGACTAATGCAATAGATTTAACATTACCCATTAAAGTACAATAAGTAATAAAATATGTAGCTGCAGAGTCTTTATGAACAAAACCTAAAATCAAATCAAAATCTGAATCTTCTAATTCATCTAAAAAATTATCAATATTAACATTTTTATGTTTATAATATCCTTTAGGATCTGAAACCTTGACAAGTTTAGCGGCAGCAGGGTTAGAAGAGATAGTAACATCATAACCTAATTCAGTTAATTTATCAACTGCATAAATTGCCATTGGAGTTTGTGAAGGAACTTCAGGACAACCTAATAATAATAATGCTTTCATTATAAACCTTCCTAATCTTTTATAGAAATTTAAAAATCAAAAAAAAATGATTGATTTTCAAGATACTAATATAATATAATATAATTATATTTTTATAAATTATAAAGATTATTATAAATTTTTAAAATGAAATATAATATTATTTTTTTAAAAAGGCTTTTAAATGAAATATAAATTATTAAATTAAAAATTGATTAATATTATAAAAAAATAAATAGTAAAAATTTAAAATAATAAAAAAAATCAACAATTTTTAATAGAAAATTAAAAAAACTAAATGAAATTAAAAAATAATAAAAAAATAGATAAAATTAATAATAAAAAAAGTGAAAAAAGAATTTAAAGAGTTAAATTCTTAATATCTTTGGACTGAAACAATATGGCCTAGAACAGATGCTGCTAAAAATAGGAATGTTAACAGAGCCAGACCATTAATAGTCCTATTAAATATAAATAAACCAACTAAAGATTGAGAAATAAATCCTGTAAGACATCCTATTAAAAGAACCTCTTTACCTAAATATTTTTTATTATGTTTTTCTCTTTTTTGTCTATAGATGGATAAAAGTTTAAGACCTATAATAATAGTCCCTAAAACAAATGCTATTAGGACAATTAAACCAAGATATCCAAAGTCAAAAGTATATCCAAAGATACCGCTTAACATATAATCAATAGTATCTTTCTGGTTTACAAGTGTACCAAAGAATAATGGGAATGGTAAACCAAAGAATAATATAACTTGCATAGGTAATGTAATATAACCTTCAGCAAATCCAGTAGCAGTATCATTAGTCCAAAATGAAGCATTAGTATTATGACCTATTAATTGAGTACTTGAAAGTACTGTTTGAAGACTACTTCCAGAATATGTTTCAATCCTTTGCATCCTAAGTACTGGAGAAAAGATTGACATACCGGAAATCATAGAAAACACTTGAAGTAAAACAAATGCAGCAACCACAACTCCCATAAACATTATAATCCTTTTTGGAGTTAAAATAGATTTTTCTCTGAAAGATTTTGAAATCATTAAATATCCAATAAATAATCCGATAATCCAAAGAATTAAAAATGATCTATGCATCAATCCACCGAAAACGGTAATACCTAACAGCAAAATATAAACCAATTTCTTTAGACCCTTAACATTCACTCCCGATTCTTCCATTACTTTCATCGACGCTAAAGCTGTAATTATACTTGCAAGAGCAATGGGACCAAATGGATGTGTAAACTCATTTTGTCCAAAAGATGCAAATAACATGAAAATATCTACACCAAATATTAAAGTAAAAGCTCCTGATAAAAATAATGATAAAAATGTAACTACACTAAGTGATAAAGGAACTAAATTAATTATAAATATCATTAATGCGATTAAGATAATTGCAACTTCAACGATAAGTTGTAAATGATTCGCAGCAATAAGTAACATTTTTTATCACAAAAGAATAATTTTTTTAAATCAAAACAATAATAAAATTAGTAGATTTAAAGAATTAATAACTAATTTTATAATAATATTTTTTAAAACATTATATAATAGTTTATTTTAATATATTAAATTTATTATATTATATACTATCATTTATATTATCTAACTTTTGTATTAATAATTATTAAAACTATTGTTTTTAGAAATTTTAATAAAATAAAAAATATAATAAAAATTGACAAAAATTATAAAAAATAAATACTATGATTAAAAATGAAAATGGGTAAATACTAGATGTTTAAAGCAAAATAAATAGATAAAATGAAAAAAGGTATAAAAAAATTAAAAGATTAGATAAATATAATCAATAAAATCAAATATTAATTAAATTATCTATTATTACTTCCAAGTTCATATATCTTGTCTACAACAAGTTTAAATAAATCATCATGGTCAATATTAACTTCTTCTTTAGGGTTTGCAATTGAACTTAAAGCCTGTGAAATAATATCCTCCGTTTCTATAGACCTATACATTAAACCTTTATCAATATAATATTGATCAACTGATAAAGTTTTTCCAGGATAACATGAAATCACTGGAGTCTGTAAAATTGCAGCTTCCCTGTTCATAGTTCCTCCTGCACCGATTACAAGATTACTTTTTTTTATAATACTTGAAGTATCTACCGGAGGTTCGAGTATAGTAACATTTTCAATATCCTCAAAAATCTGAGCCTGCCTTGAAAATCTTGGAAGAATTAAAATATTTGCATAATCTTTAAGTTCATTTACAATAGGTGTTAAAACAGATTTGTTACAATCAGTATCTAAATATGAAGCAAGTGAAGGTTCAGGACGCATAAAAATTGTCTTATCAAATTGTAAATTTAATCCTAAATCCTCAAATATATTATCATTATATTTGAAATTTTTAAAGTGCATTAATTCACTAGTACCATTATATTTTGTAATAGTATTTGGGTCTGCACCATATTCCATTAATTTCCACATATCTATTACATTAGGTGAAATAATACTATTACATAAAGGAAGAGTAAGTTTATTAGCTGCAGTAGCATGTTCATTATCTAAAACATACAAACTAGGAATACCAAGACCATAAGCAATTCTTGGAAGTTCAATAGAATGTTTACTAACAGCAACATCTAATTTTTCACCAGCTATAACTTCAATCATCTCATTAATACGTTCAGTTGAAGTCTTAAGTTTTTCATATAATGAAACACCATGGCTTCCAATAGAGATATAATCTAATTTATACATATTCATTAACTTATGAATATCTCCAAAATCTCTTGTAGTAACTATTACATCCTCACCTTCACTTTTAAGATATTTTATTACATCTTTAAAGAATCTAACATGAGGAGCATTAGTTATATCTATCCAAATTTTCATCTTTAATCAGCCCTTTTACTATTAATTAAATTATATATTTTAATATTTATACAATTTATGTTTAAAAAAATAAAATATAAATGAAAAAGCTAAAAGTTTAATCGGATAAAAAAAGATTTTTACTTTAAAAAATTCAGTTTAATAAAAAAAATAAGATTTGATACTAGCTTTGAAAGAAATAATATATAATAATATAATTAAAAACAGCAGAAGAAATAAAAATTAGAATGTAACAAATTTAGATAAAATTTGAATTCTAATTTTAGTTTCTATTTTTTTAAACGAACAAATGAGTGGAATCAAAAGTTTCAATTTTTAAGAGAGTGATTTAAGGCTTAATGTGAAAGTAGAAAACTTTTGATTCAGAGATTGGAAGAAATTAAGGCATGATTTAATTGTGGCAGATAAATGTGTAATGAAAACTATAATAATTTGAGAAATTATTAAATACATTAAATTTTTAGGTATGCCTAAACTTCTTTCAAATATACTATTGTATCATATAGTATATAAATGTTTAGGTATACCTAAATTTTTTTTGTAAGAAAAATTTTTAAACAATGGAAATTATATAAAAAAATTCCTATTTAAAATATGATTCTAACAGTATTTGGAAAATAGTAATCAAATTTCTGGGGCTGTAAAAAATTTAACTGATAAGCCCTCAATCAAGTTAAAAAAATATATACTTATTTTAAATTACACTTGAAATTGTTCTATAACTCAAAATAC
>OMVX01000070.1 GCA_900314605.1 uncultured Methanobrevibacter sp.
ATTTATACTGATATATATAGCATTGTTAAAGGAAATTCAAATATTAAAATTCCTTTAATTGATCATATTAAATATTTATATAGTAATTTTGGAACTAGTATTCATAAAATCCGTAAATCTTTAAAAAGAGAACATAGAATTGAAATCTCACATCAAAGTATGGAAAACATCATATTAAACTCAGATTATAAAATAAATCATGATAATTGGACTTATTCAGGATATTACTTATTTGACAGTCTTTGGGTTAAGAAAAATGGAAAATGGAAATACCTTTTAGCTTTATTCGACCTAAAATTAAATACTATCGTTTCCAGAGAATTAGCCGATTCAGAGTCAGTAGAGACCGTATATAAATTTTTAGAAAAATCTCTACGTAATCAAAATAAAAATTGCATAATAACCGATTTAAAAAACGAATATAGAATTGCAATTGATAAATTACAAATTAAACAACAGTTCTGTACATTTCACTTAAAACAATTAATAAACAGAGAAATATATAACTATATCAAACAAATTAACCCCAATGAAATGGAAATAGAAATAATATATGATTATAAAGAATTATTTTTTAATATCATAAATGCGAATTCAATAAGTGAAGCTAAAGAAAAAAGAAATCAATTATTTTATTTAAATTCAAAAGTTCCAAAAGTTATACGTGATTTAACAGAAAAATTAATTATTCCAGAATTTAAAAAAATCACAAATCATTTAACTGACCCTAAAATAGCCATAACATCGAATAAAATTGAAAATTGTTTCCTAAAAAACTTTCCTAAGTATATTAAAAGACTATATAAAACAGAAAATGGAATTTAAAAAGATTTGACTTAAAAATAAAGTTTTGGGATGAAGAGAATGCGATCTTCTAAATATCACTTAAGTTTTTGAAAGTGCCAACAATATTACTTTAAAAAAATTTAAATATAATAAATACTAACTTTTATTATGTATAATCTATTATTCTCTTATTCATGGGAAGTTTCATTTATAGTATTTTTACAAACATTTATGAAAGGATTTGTATTGAGTTTTTTCAAATTTTTATCTGATTTTGCCACAGCAAATATTTTAATTTTGATTTGTGCTATTGTATACTGGGCATATGATAAAGAACTTGGTAAACTATTAATAATCAACCTTACTAGCACAAGTGCAGTTAATACTTGTATTAAAGGATTTGTTGGACGTATGAGACCGTATGCTACGCATACACAGATTAAATGTTTACATCCTCCTGCACCTGATGTTAGTATAAATGATCCAACTGCACGTGGTTTCTCTTTTCCGAGTGGTGATGCTTCAGCAATTACAGGTTTATGCTCACAATTAGTATTATATATTAAAAATAAGTATATTCTTATTGGAGGTATTCTAATTTCATTACTAGTAGGAATAGGCCGAATAGGTTTAGGTGTACATTATCCTACTGATGTTATTGGTGCATATGTTGAAGCTATAATAATTGCTGTAATATTATATTATTTATTTAAAAAAGTTGAAAATCGGATGATATTATATGGTGGCTTAATAATTATAGCCTTTTTAAGTATGATTTTTGTTAAAAATTCTAGTTATCTAAGTGCAGTTGGAGGATTAATTTGTGTTCTATGCGGATTTATTATTGAAGAAAGATATATAAATTTTGAAAATAATAGAACATTGATTAATAGTATTGTTAAGATTATTATTGGTATAATTCTTTTTTTCCTTATAATTTCCTTAACAAAAATATTATTAGGTAATTTTGAAATTATTTACAAATTTTTTAAAGTGGGTTTAGCTAATTTCATTATTTTTGGATTATATCCATTTTTATTTAAAATAATTGATAATAAGATTTAAATATTTTAAGTCTGTAAAATTTTATAGACTTATTTTATTTTTTTATGAATTTTTGTCCGATTTATATTACTCTTATAATATTATTTCTTTTTTTTTCAGTTATTACTTTGCAAATGACTTAACTGGTCTCTATTATAATATACATTAAGAATTAAAAGTAGACATATTCATGGAAATACGTGATGGATAAATAAGGCCCTGTCTAATTGATTCAATTTTCATCCTATGGAGAATGAATTGTCTGTGAATTTAGAGATAATTTTAGGTAAAACATGACCCTGACAATATTTTAGATGCATGCTTAAAACCTAAAATTTTTCAGTGAAAATTAAACAAAAAATATGAATTATATGCTCATCAAATTAAATCAATTGGCAAATGGACTCATTTCTAATTTCTAGTTCAACTTGACAATCTTAATGTCAAATGTAGCTGCATGAATTCTTATATCTAGGCCACATTATATATATGGCATATTTTATCTTTCAAAAAACGGATTTTTCTTTGAGGTTCTATCATTTAAAAATCATTAGATAAAATGATGAAGTCTTTATTTGATTGCATAAATAAAACCCATTTTTTAAAACTATATTTCATATTTATATAGTAATTCTACAAATATAATAAATGTTAAGATATATAAAAGTTTTACATATGGTGTAATACAACTAATAAAAGAGATGATGATGAAAAAGAAAAAATTAATAAAACAATTTTTCCAATGTTTTAACTTGTAATTAGATACTTTGGATTTTAAAGAAATTAATTCATGTGTTATAATTATGAAGAAAATAGATAAAATTTTGATTTTAAGAATCTAATTTTAAGATAAAAATTTATCTATTAAAGTTTATCCCATTAAATAAAATGGAAAAAAACCGGACTTGTCGTTGGAAAGTGAGATATTAAGGAGAACAATAGAGGTAAAATATTATTCTATTACAGAAAGGATTATTTATATTAGATACATTTACTAAATTATGAATTCTATTAAAAACAATCCTGATAGAGTAATGTTTTAAAAAGAGATGGTAGGAGTTGAGATTAGCAATGAAAAATGCAATTGAGACAATTAATCTTACGAAAATTTATAACAATAATTTTAAAGCTGTTAATTCTCTTAACTTGGAAATTCCAAATAAAACAATTTTTGGAATGTTAGGTCCAAATGGAGCAGGTAAAACTACTACAATTAAAATGCTTACTTGTTTAATTCAACCTACTTCAGGTCAGGCTATTGTTGGTGGATATGATGTTCAAAAAAATCCAAACGAGGTTAGAAACCTCTTGGGAATGGTTCCTCAGCAAGTTAGTTTATATAAGGATTTAACAGTCATGGAAAACTCACAAATGTGTGCAGATTATTATGGAGTGCCTCCTGATGAAAGAGATTCACGTATTGAAGATTTAATGGAACTGGTTGATATTAAATACGCTCGTGATAAAAGAGTAGGTCAACTTTCAGGGGGTCAAAAACAAAAGGCATCACTTGTTGCCAGTTTGGTTCACAGACCGGATATTTTATTTTTAGATGAACCTACTATTGGTCTTGATCCGGTTACAAAACGTACATTATGGGATTTAATCCGTGACCTAAATGATGAAGGTCATACTATAATTTTATGTTCTCATGATATGCATGAAGTAGATATGTTGTGTGATAATGTTGGAATCATCAATACTGGTAATTTAGTAGCTTATGATACTCCACAGGGACTCAAGGATTCTCTTTTAGAAAACAATAAACATGAAATTACTAAAACTTTAAGTCAAATTTCAGATGAAAGTGAGGTATCTACTTCAACGAAAGAATATTTAGATAATATAAGTTTAAAGAAAATGTCAATTCTTTTGAAAAATCAAAATGATGAAATTATTGAAGCTATCAAAAAGTCCAGTAATGTTAAAAGTATTGAATTACTTCGAAATGGCCGTGTTAATTTAAGAATTGATAGTTTGGATGATATGGCAGTGCAAAATGTTTTAAACGATATTATATCTTCAGGAGGTATTATCAAATCAATTTATACAGAAGAACCGTCCCTGGAAGATGTATTCATTAAATCAACATCTGAGGTGAATGAAAATGATCGAGCCTAAAAAATTCTGGTGGATGATTAAAATGGAAGTAATTTCCCTTAAAAGACATCCTGGAAGGTTAGTTTCTATTATTGCTTTTCCAATAATCATGATTTTACTTTTTGGTTATGGAATGGGTGGAGAAATGACTGATTTACCAATTGTAGTTGTTTCTCAAAGTCACGGTGATTTAACAGATTTAACTCTAGATACTATTAAATCAACCGAAACATATCATATTGTTGAGGTTATTGATAGTTTGGATGAAGGTAAAAAGAGGGTTGATGCAGGTGAAGTTAAAGCAGCTATTATCCTTCCTCAGGATTATGATGCTAATACAACACAGCAGAAAGGCGTAACGCTTTATCTTGACTCCTCGGATCAAATGGCTTCACAAACTCTTGAATCATCAACTCAAGGAATTTTTTCTAGAATATCAAACATGGTTGCATCACAAACTAGTGTTTCAACTCAAGATGCAGATATTGAACCATCAATTTCCCATTCTCTAAATAACTTTAAAGACGATATTAGTTTGCATATTAATAGAATTTATGGAAACATTAAATATATTGACTTTTTAGTTCCTGCAATCTTAGGAATGACAATAATGATGAGTTGTATGATGGGTATGGGCAAAACTATTGCAGGTGAACGTGAAACAGGTGAGCTTGCAAGATTATTCATGACACCAACTTCCGTTTCCACGGTTATTGGTGGTAAAATTGCAGCTAAACTTTTAATTGAATTATTAAGAGCGTTAATATTAATTTTCATGGCCGTTTTTTTATTTAATGTTAGTATTAAGGGAGGATTTCTACAAACGTTCATTGTCCTCGTTATTGGAGCCTTGTGTTTTGTTGGCTTTGGTATTATGCTTTCCTCAAGAACTTCTACTCAAGAGGACTATGTACAGCTTTCACTTCCATTTTCAATGCCTATGATGTTTGTTTCAGGAGTATTTTATCCAATTGAAACAATGCCTTGGATTTTACAAAAATTAGCTTATATTTTCCCCTTAACATACTTAAATAATGCGATGAGAGGAATAATGATTAAAGGACAGACTTTGGCAGATGTATGGTTAGATTTAGTAATTTTATTAGGATTTACCCTTTTATTCTTTATAATTGGAGTTAAAAGGTTTAATAGGGATGTTTAGGAGGATTAAAATGTATAAAAAATTATCAATTGTATTAATTATTTCTTTACTATGTTTATCTCCAATTGCCGCTGAAGATTGGGATTCATTTGCAGGTGATCTAAACCATACTGCATACAGAGATGATAATTCAAATTTTATCACTAATTTGTGGACTTTTAATATGGAAGATTCTATTCATTCATCTCCAGCAATTTATAAGGATTATGTTTTTGTTGTATCATCACAGGGTATTTTAAAAGCTATTAACATGGAAACTGGTGAAAAAGAATGGGATTTAGATTTAGGCGTACAGACAAATTCATCACCGATAGTTCATAATAATAGATTATATATTGGATGTGAAGATGGTCTTAAAGCTATCAACATTAACAACCATAAAATAATCTGGGAATATGATTGTGATAATGTAGCATCAACCCCTTTTTATTATGATGATATAATTTACTTTGGTAGTGATGATGGGCATTTATATGGATTGAATACTGATGGAAAAGTTGAATTTAATAAAAAATTAGATGGTGAACTTAAATCTTCTCCAATTGTTGTAGATGATTCAATATTTATTGGCTCAACTAATGGAAAAATTTACAGTATAGGTACTGATAAAAAGAAAAATTGGGATTTCACAACAGGAGATGAAATTTTATCAACACCTTCTTACATTAATGATTCTGTTGTTTTTGGTTCAAATGATGGGAATTTTTACAGTTTAAATGTATCTGATGGAAATTTAAACTGGAAAGTTGAATTAAACAATACAATAATTTCCTCTCCAACTGTTGATAGCCATGACAATAGTATTTATATTGGTTCTGATGATGGAACTTTAACATGCCTTGATGATCGTGATGGAACTGTTAAATGGACTTTTGATACTGGTGATAAAGTTGAGTCAACTGCAGCTTTAAAAGGTAATTTAGTAGCCTTTGGATCAGATAATGGAGTTTTTTATGTCTTAAATAAATATACTGGAGTTGAAGAGTTTACTTACAATCCCGGTACAATATTGTTTAACTCAAAAATAAGTTCTTCACCAGTCATAAACGGAAATAGCTTATTCTTTGGTGATGATGCAGGGTATTTATACTCTTTAAATATTGACAAAAATGAAGTTCCATCTTCAACCCAAATGTATTACTCCATAGCTGTTTTAATTATTGTTATTATTGTAGCAATTTTTGTAATTAGAAAATTTAAAGGTAGAAATTGATTTTCTACCTTTTTTAATATATTTATGACTAATGTTGTGAACGTTTGGAGCTAAACTCAATATTTTAAATTATCAATCTAATATAAAAAAAGATTCTATTTTTCTTAAATTGGTTTAAAATTTTTCCAATTGTCTAAATTTTTTTAATAATTAAGTTTAAAATTTATCAAAATCCATAATAACTGTTGCTTTAAATCCAATATAAAAATCCTTTAGAAGAGGGATAAGTCTATTTAATTCGTGGATTTGAGATGTTCTTTACTCTTTTTATTTCTATAGAATTAAACTATAATAACTTCCAAAAATATTTAAAATCAGTAACTTATATAAAATAAACACAAATAGTGAATAAAAAAAGAAAAATTAGGAAAAAATATTCCTAATTATTTTAAAACTTTTAAGGTACATTTTCCAGTAGCCTGTTTATAATAACAGTAGTTTTATAAGTTATAGTAAAATTATAAGTATC
Organism: uncultured Methanobrevibacter sp.; assembly: GCA_900314605.1. GTDB lineage: Archaea > Methanobacteriota > Methanobacteria > Methanobacteriales > Methanobacteriaceae > Methanarmilla. The sequence goes on from OMVX01000070.1 coordinate 6,775, forward strand.
TTTTTTTAATGTTAGACTTTTTAATGTCAGTACTATTAAGAGTAATTTTAGTTACACATTTATTGTTGTTTTTGACCTTCAAAGTTTTCTTATTATTAACTTTAAAGTAAACCCACTAATTTTTAATAAGCTTATTTAGGCACTTTCAAAAACTTGTGTGATTTGATTTTTCCCCATTTATGGGGACACGAAATTTTTAGGCCTTAATTTTTCTTTATTTTTAATTTAGAAATATT
>OMVX01000073.1:0-6172 GCA_900314605.1 uncultured Methanobrevibacter sp.
TCCGGATAATCTGTGAGGCTTAAAACAGCTGTATATCTACCAGGTTTTAAATTTACAATCCATCCTTCACCTGTTAAACCATAAACAGTTTTGACTAATGAACCGCCTTTGTATATTTTAATAGTAGTATTAAACCCATTATACAATGTATCATTTACTGTTAAGTTAAATTTCAATCTTTCACCTACATTGTAAGGTGAAGTGTAATTTATTACATTTATGATAGCAGGAATAATACTTGTCACCTCAGTTGTATCTCCATTAAAGGTACATAAAATAGCACTTCCACCAAACATTGCTCCACCTTCACTTGCAATGTTTCCGGTGAATGTACAGTTGTATGCATTACCATCATGCATTGCTCCACCATTATTTCCAGCAGTGTTTCCGGTGAATGTACAGTTGTATGCATTAGCATAGGCTATTGCTCCACCCCTATCGGTTGCATTGTTTCCGGAGAAGTTACAATTGTATGCATTAACACTACCAGATATTGCTCCACCTTCACTTGCAGTGTTTCCGATGAATGTACAGTTGTATGCATTACCATAGGCTATTGCTCCACCCCTATCGGTTGCATTGTTTCCGGTGAATGTACAATTATATGCATTACCAACATATATTGCTCCACCATGATATTCTGCAGTGTTTCCGGTGAATGTACAGTTGTATGCATTACCCTCGTATATTGCTCCACCCCTATCCGCCTTACCGTTTATGAAATTTATATTATAAAAGATAACATTAAGACTAGAATCAGTTACCTGGAATATTCTTGCCAGTTTGTTTCCATCTATTGTTACTCCATTTCCATAAACCGTTAAATCACGACTAATCCGAATACCACTTGTAAATGCAGAGTCTGTAGCATTATTATATGTGTAGTTGTGTGATAAGTAGATTGTACTATTACCATCACCATTAATGGTTGTATTTAAGTCGCTGAAAGATAATGGATCCTCATTTTCTGATGTGGTCTTATCTGTTTCAGACTTACTTTGCTCATTATTATTTTCTTTTTCTTTAAATTCAACATTCTCGTTACTATGGGAAACATCATCATAATGATGATTAACTGTTTCCAAACTATATTCTTTACTATTAGTAGTTACTTCTTTACTTGTATTTTCTGTTGCACTTATAGCAGAAATACTTAAAATACAAACAATAAACAAAAATACTAACAAATATTTATTTTTATTATACATTTTTCTAAATTCACCTCACCTATTATTATATTGTTCAACATTAATAAATTTTAATACCCTTATAAAAGATGGAAAAAACCTTTTACAGAATATAACCACCATTTATGATAATTCCAACTACACACACCCCCCAAAAGGAATAGAACCTATAATTAATCTGTGTTAGTCTTTAAACCTTATTTTATATTCCTGTTTAATAACTTTTTTTTTTTATCTTTGTTAAAATATAGACTCTCTACTATCTGTAAACTTTACACCAATAAATATAAAAAAAAGAGACTACTGCATTATATTTTTTTTTTTACATTGATTATATTATCTAAAAAAAGAAAAATATATCACGATTCTCTACTAATTATACACCTTATAAAATATAATCCTCTTTTTCCCCATATATAAAAAAAAGAAGATGTAAGAAAATACAATAATAAGAATCACTAATAATAATAAAAAAATGGGTGTCTTATAATTATTATTTAAATAAAAAAATAAGTATTATTAACCCTTTTATCTATCATATAACTGTTTTTTTTTTTAAAAAAAGAAAAAAAGAATGTTTAAGAGTTTTCATAATTTGTATAAATATATACTCTTAAAAAATTTTGAAAAAATATTTTTTTTATTTTTTTACATTCATTATTACAGTTTGAGTTACTTTATTGTAACAATTGTTTGCAGGGACAGTTAGAACTGCTGTGTATTTTCCTTTTTTAAGCTGGCTTAAATTAAATACTTTTTGACCTTCACTATTAGTTTTAACACTATAAGTTTTACTCGCTACTTTTAATGTAACTTTAGGTTTCGTAAAATAAGTGTTTAAGAATTAAATTAAACTAAACTACACCACCTGTGCTTGCATAATTACCAGTAAATGAAGAGTTATCAAAAGTAGCACCACATCCAGAATTAATATAAACTACACCACCCATACTTACATTGTTAGAAGTAAATGAAGAGTTATAAAAATTAACACTTCCATAATTAGTAACGTAAACTACACCACCTGAGTTTGCATGGTTATTAGTAAATGAAGCGTTCATAAACTTAGGAGCAGTATTACTAATGTAAACTACACCACCATTAGTTGCATTGTTAGCAGAGAATAAAACATCTGTAATCTCAATATTAGAACAAGTATAAATAGCACCACCACCAGACCCAATATTAGCAGTGAAATTAGAATTTATCAAATTAACATTACATCCAGTATTAACATAAACTGCACCTCCATAAGTTGCATGGTTATCATCAAATGAAGATCCAATAATATTTATTTTAATTTGATTCGTTTCAGGAGAAGTATAAACTGCACCACCACCATTATTTGCATAATTACCAGTGAACTTAGAGTTTGTAATATTACCATTGGACCCATAAATATAAACTGCACCACCACCATAACTTCCTATAGTGTTACCACTAAAACTACAATTTTCAAGAGTAAAATTACCTTCACGGAAATAAATAACCCCTCCCCTAAGACTTGCAGAGTTATCGGCGAAATTAGAATTTATAATAGTCAAATGACTCTTTTCACTACGAATCGCACCAGCTTCAGAATTTCCTCCTCCATTTTTAACATTTATATTTTTCAAGATTACTACCTTATTTGAGTTAATGTTAAGAAATCTTATTTTACCACCTAAATCAATAGTATAGCCATTACCATCAATGGTTAAATTATTATTAATAATTATACCAGATGTAAAAGAGAATCAGTAGATTCATCATAAGCATAATCATGCTCTAATATAATTTCAGTAGCTCCTGAATTAATAGTATTATTCAAACTACTAATATTTAAAACATCATTAGCTCCAGTAACTATATCATCATTAGCAACAGTATTACAGTTAGTTGGCCTTCTAAAATTTTCATTAGCATTATTTTCATTAACCTCAACATCATCAATATCATTACTAATTGATGTTGTTTTTATATCATCATCTGTAAATTTAACATTATCATCCATATTCACATCATTTGCAGAAACTAAACTTAAACCTAAAAATAAAGTAAAAATTAAAGCAACTACAAATACATAATTTATATTTAGCTTAATATTTTTAACCTCCAAAATATATAAAAAAATATTATTCTCTTTGTTTATAATATATCTGAATATTAAAATAAAAATATTATGTTATATCATTCAAAAAAAAAAAAAACGATGACATCCCAATTAATTTGAGTTTGTATATATATTTACAATAAAATTTGTCTAGGAGTGGAAAATATAAAAAATATTAATTTAACCTTATTAAAAATAAAAGTTAAAATTAGAAATTCTAATATTAAAAAGCCCAATAAGATTTTAAAAATAAAAGAAGAAAATTGAAAAAAAAGAAATAAATGGAAAAAATAATAATTTTCCATTTTATTTTAAAACTCTTATTAAACCGTTTTTAGTAGATTGTTTATAAGTTTTTGAGGTTTTATAAGCTACTTTAAACCTATAAATACCTTTTTTATTGATCCTACAAGCTTTAATCTTAGCGAGATTAAGGGTAAGTTTAGCTACACCTTTAGAGTTAGTTTTAACTTTAAATGTTTTCTTATTATTAACATTAAAGTAAACAATCTGATTTTTAATTGCTTTATTTTTACTATTTTTTAAGGCAGCAGTTAACTGCATATATTTAGAAGTACTCTTATAGTATTTCTTAATAGATTTAACATTTAAGAATTTAGTAGCTTCTTTGTAAATTTTGATTTTTACATTTGCCTTAGATTCAATATGGTTTTTATCTCCTGCAAATAATGCAACAAGGGTATGTGTACCCGCACCAATCTTTTTCAATGCAGAGGCTTTAATATTGATCTTTGCAATTCCAGATGCATCTGTAATAGCATGACCTATGTTTATACCCTTTATTTTAAATGAAACTTTAAAACCAGCTATTTTAGGATTAAAAATAACCCTATATAAACCACCATAATTTACAATATAGGTAGTAGCTTTAGCATTAATACTGGTAGATTGTTTATTAACTGTGAAATTAACAGGAACATAAGTTTGGAAATAATTATCAGTTCCATTAAAAACAACATAGACCTCATGAACACCACAATCCACATTAGGAAGATATATAAGAGCGTTATTATCACTAACATTTGCAGCAAATGTTTTATTAGATATTATAACAAAAACAACACCTTCACTAACAATTCTTTCATCGTTAAATAATGTTATATTAATAAAACCTGAAGGACCATATGTAAAATTATTTACAGAAGCATTCATATACAGAGTATTATTTGTTAAATTTTTATCACTGTTAATAAGTGTATTTTGATCAAAAATAACATTCTGTTTAGAGGTAGTATATACAGGGTTTAGATTATAATTAAAACTTGAATTAATAAATTTTGCGAAACTTTTATCACCCTTAATGTATACTGCACCACCATAATTTGCATTATTATCTGAAAATGAACAATTAGTAAAACTACCATGAGCAGAATCTATATATACTGCACCACCCTTATTGCTAGCATTATTATTAGAAAAGGAACAATTAGTAAAACTACAATAAACATAATCAACATTAAATGATAAAATATATACAGCACTACCATAGGCTCCAGTGTTATTAGAAAATGAACAGTTAATAAAACTACCAAGCCCATCTTGAAGAAATACTGCACTACCAGAAGTACCATTATGAAAGGTAAATGAACAGTCAGTAAAACTACCATTACCATAAATAATTACCGCTCCATTAGAGTTATTGGTAAATGAACAGTTAGCAAAACTACCATCACCATCTTCAATGCATACACCACCACAAACATAACTAGCATTATTAAAGGAAAATGAAGAGTTAGCAAAATGACCAATACCCTCTATAATACATAATGCCCCACCATATTCGGTTGCATTATTATTAGTGAATAAACAGTTTTCGAAATTACAGATACCTTTAATGTAGCCAGCTCCACCTGAACCATTTACATGGTTATATGCTAATGAACAGTTCGTAAAAGTACCATTACTGTTATTAAGATAAACTGCTCCACCATAATCTGCACTGTTATTATCGAATGAACAGTTTGTAAAACTACCATTACCATCCTCAATATATACTGCTCCACCATATTCTGCACTGTTAGCAGTGAAATTACAATTTATAAAACTACCAAAACCCTCATCAATATGTACCGCTCCACTATCATCTGTTGCATTGTTAGCAGTGAATAAACAGTTTTCAAAATTACCATTACCCTCTTCAATAAATACAGCACCACCCGTATTGCTAGCATTATTATCAGTGAATAAACAGTTTTCAAAATTACCATTACCATTGGAAATGTATAATGCTCCACCATTACCTCCATATCCATTTGTAATGTTAAGATTTTTTAAATTTATAGAATAACCTGTAACATTAAGGAATCTTAATGCTCCTTTTAAATCTATATTGTGACCTTGACCATCAATAGTTAAATTGCGACTAATAACAATACCGCCAAGATCTTTAAAACGAGAATCAGTAGAATTATCATAAGTATAATCATTATCTAATAGAATTAATTCCGCCTCTCCTGAATTAATCGTTTCATTAAGACTACTGAAATTTAAAACATTATTACCATTTTTTACTACTTGACCCCTACCAGCATTAGTATTAGGAGTTCTGACATTTTCATTATTATTTATTTCTTCAACAACATCATCAATATCAATATTGCTTGATGTTATCTTAATATTATTATCTGTTAAACTAACAGTATTATCAAAATTAACATCACTTGCAGAAATCATATTTAAACCTAAAAATAATGTTAAAACTAAAGTAACTGCAAATATCATCTTAAACTTAATATTTAACACCCCTCCATATTTAATATTAAAAAAAAGGCAATTTCAAAAACTTGTGTGATAACTTTTATTTCCATTTTTTTACCTTAGAAAAATTAAGGTTTAAAAAGTTCAAACATAAATATAAAGCTTTTATTTTAAT
>OMVX01000073.1:6183-7288 GCA_900314605.1 uncultured Methanobrevibacter sp.
TTTCAACTTAATATATTAAGTTATAAATTTTTAAATTAAAAATAAATCATAAATCGATGGATAATTTTTGGGTTGTGTAACTTGTAAAAATTAAAATCAAATAAGTTTTTGAAAGTGCCAAAAAAAATTCTGACCTAAATTATTTTATAATAGATATATAGATTATAATAATATATTAAAGTTATCTAAATAATATTTTCGGCACTTTCAAAAACTTAAGTGATATTTAGAAGATCGCATTCTCTTCATCCCAAAACTTTATTTTTAAGTCTAATCTTTTTAAAATTCCATTTTCTGTTTTATATAGTCTTTTAATATACTTAGGAAAGTTTTTTAGGAAATAATTTTCAATTTTATTCTATGTAATGGCTATTTTAGGGTCAGTTAAATGATTTGTGATTTTTTTAAATTCTGGAATAATTAATTTTTCTGCTAAATCACGTATAACTTTTGGAACATTTGAATTTAAATAAAATAATTAATTTCTTTTTTCTTTAACTTCAATTATTGAATTCTCATTTATGATATTAAAAAATAATTCTTTATAATCATATATTATTTCTATTTCCATTTCATTGGGGTTAATTTGTTTAATATAGTTATATATTTCTCTGTTTATTAATTGTTTTAAGTGAAATGTACAGAACTGTTGTTTAATTTGTAATTTATCAATTGCAAATCTATATTCGTTTTTTAAATCGGTTATTATGCAATTTTTATTTTGATTACGTAGGGATTTTTCTAAAAATTTATATACAGTCTCTACTGACTATGAATCGGCTAATTCTCTGGAAACGATAGTATTTAATTTTAGGTAGAATAAAGCTAAAATGTATTTCCATTTTCCATTTTTCTTAACCAAAAGACTGTCAAATAAGTAATATCCGGAATAAGTCCAATTTTCATGGTTAATTTTATAATCTGAGTTTAATATGATGTTTTCCATACTTTGATGTGAGATTTCAATTCTATGTTCTCTTTTTAAAGATTTACGGATTTTATGAAGACTAGTTCCAAAATTACTATATAAATATTTAATATGATCAATTAAAGGAATTTTAATATTTGAATTTCCTTTAACAATGCTATATATATCAGTATAAAT
>OMVX01000075.1 GCA_900314605.1 uncultured Methanobrevibacter sp.
TAGTCATTTGTGAATCCGCTTCCATCTAATGCAATTATTTCACCAATTATTCTTTGTTCTTCTAGTATTATTTTGTTTAATTCTTGTAATATTGATGTTAGTAGTCTTTTGAAGAATTTTGGAATTGTAGTGTAGTGAGGAATCTTTTTTAAGTGCAAATATTCTTGTATTATATTAGATAGTTCTAATAATCGGTTATTTGTCTAATGTGCTTCTTGTATATATTTTTATTGCTAAAAGAGTAAATAATCCTGGTTGAGTAAAGTCATGCTTTGAATAAATACTTGAATATTTCTTTAATACAATTTTTATATTTCTTTAATACAATTTTTGAGTATTTAAAAGCATATTGGATAAATTTTAGTAGTTTATTTGGTTAATTTCATCGTTAATTTCTTTAATTTCTTCAAGTACTGGTTTTTCAAAACCAAAATCCAAAAGATTTAATTATTTTGAAAACAAATTACAATTAGGAGAATATGTATTTCTGTGTTTCATAATAATATATTTCTCCTTTTTATTACATATAGTTTTATATTTATTATTTTTATTATCTAATAAATATTTAAACTAGAATAATAAAAATACTAATTTATAACATTTTTTATAAAAATTCAATTAAAAAAATGAAAAAAAATTAATCATTAAAATTTTTTTTGCAAAAATCAAATAGGATTACTACAAAGACAAAATATTAAAATAAATATTTTGATTTTGATTAAGATGTATTTTTCATAAGATTTATAAATAATATTAATATAAAAATATTTTGTAGTTACCAAAACTTATTGTTTTATATTTTTAGTAACTATAAAAAAGTATATTATATCTTATAATTTGTATATGTTAATTTTTTTAATGGTCATTTAACTTATACAATGTATTTAACTGTATTATTTATTATAGCAGTTTTTTTTGAATACAATTATTTACGGAGGAATACATATGAAAAGTATAAATAAAATCTTTATTATTAGTATGTTTTTATTTTTACTAATGGGTGCAGTATGTGCTGCAACTGATATAGAATCATTAAAAGCACCGGAAGGCTTTTCAGAATTTAAAAACGGAACAGCTACTTTTGAAAAAAATAATCAGACTTATTATTTACATATAGATAAACTTGATAGTAAAAAGTTTCAAGGTTTTTTATCTAAACATAAAGATCACATAAAAGAGAAAGATATTGGAAATAATATCTGTTCTTATAGAGATGATGACCATAACACTGTTGGTCTAATAGAAAAAGTCAAAATTAATAATGCTGATTATCTTGTCTCTACCCGATTTAATGATAAAAAAGAATTATCTGAATCTGAATTAAAATCATGTAAAGATATTTTAAAATTGTTTAATGATGCTAACAAATTAAAAGCTGAGCCGAATTTACAAGAAGCACTTAAATAATTAATATTTAGAATCTACTGTAGATTATAATGTTTTAAACAGTATCTACACTAAGATTTTTTATATTTTTTATAATCTTTAGTTAAGTTACTATTTGTTTCGTAAAATAAGCGTTGAAAGGATAAATTAAACATATTTTATATAATTTTATTTTTTTATAATTTTTATTTATTATTTAATTCAGCGATAAATTATATATTTTTAAATTACATACTTTAAATTTATTTATATCTCATTTTAAGTTTAAATAAAAGTCAATATTATTAATAATAAATCATGAATATAAATTAATATAAATTTAATTTTATTATACATAATTAAATTGATCTTATTTAGACCTTTCTTTCTGTATATTTCAGATAAATTAGCTAATTTTAATGATTTTATTGAGGTAAATATTATAAAATAATTGAAAAGGATATAACTGTTCCAATAATTATACAAAAATAAACATAGACTATAACTCGTTCCTTTCATTTAAAAAAAAAAAAAAGAAATTAAAAAAGAAAAATTAGAAAATTGGGGACTTTCAAAAAACTTATGTAGTTTGAATTTTCAATATTTATTGTGACAGGAAATTTTAACGTGTAAAATTTTCTTTATTTTTAATTTAAAAATAGTAAACTTAATATATTAAGTAGAACTTATATATTAATATGACTAAAACACAAATAAAAACTCTATATCAATGGATAGACTTAAAAGAATATAAACTTTGCGATTTTGTAGCTGAGTTTTCATAAATTCCGTCAAATTGATGATCCTTCATGTTATGGTTGTGGAAATATTGATAATAACATCATAAAATTAGAAAAAAGATGTAAAATCTATTTTAAAATAAAATAAGTATTTAACCAATTTATAATTCAACACATACCCTCAAAAATGGTACATATAAAAGAAAATTAATTTTTTTAAGAATTGGTGAAAAATTATGCACTATTCAAAAATATAAATGTAAAAAATGGGGTAAAGTCTTTTATACTAATTTATCTTTTCTTGTTTATGATAATTCTAATATAACATTATCTGTTATTAATTGTATTGAGAATTTATATCAAATTTATGGCGCAAGTATCATAAAATACAATTTGACTTAAAACAACACAACATTGAAATCTCACATCAAAGCATAGAAAACATATTATAAAACAATGATTATCAATTTAACTATGAAAATTGGACTTATTCTGGTTATTATCTATTTGATAGCCTTTAGATTAACATTAATGGAATTTAGAACTATCTTTTAGTATTATTAAACGTTAAATTAAATACCTTAATTTCTATCAAATTGGTAGAATCAGAAGATTATAAGACCATTTATCAATTTTTAAATGAATCCCTAAGAAACCAAAAGAAAATATCCATAGGAACAGATTTAAAACATGAATATCAAGAAGCAATAGATAAATTAAATATAAAATTGAATATTTTTTTTATTATTCTACAAATCGCCCATCTGCTTTTTGATTTTTAGCTTTATTATATTTATTTTCAAACCATCCTATTTTAATATCATTATCTAGAGTATCTTCAAATAATTGTGGTACATATGGTTTAATATCTAAAATGGGAGTTCCATCTACAACATCTATATTAGATATATGAATTATATTGCCATTAATAGATTCAAGTTTTACAGTACTTAATCCAATATTATTTGGTCTTTTAGGGGATCTTGTTGCAAATACTCCATGAGGTTTATTGTCCATAAATGGTTTTACCTGTAATGCATTGCCTTTTGTAAGGTGAAGATAATATATTAATATTATAAAAAAATACATTAAACTAAACCAACATATATTATAAAATATCAAAACAAATATTATAAGATAATTAAAAGAAAAACTTAAAATTAATAATGAACTTTACCGTAGTTTAGTAAACTTAAAAACGTATGGTAAAAAGTTCAGAATTGTTAATTATATTATTAAAAACATAAAAAAGTGAAAAATATGAAATCGAAAACTGCAGGTATAGCTTTGATTATAGGAAGCATATGGTATATGATTGCTGAGACTATTTGTGCATTTACATTTAAAGATACATTAATCAACACTTATCTCATTCACACCATTTCAGAATTAGGAATTCCAAATTCCAACTCCCCATATTTTTTCTTGATGAATTCCGCATTTATTCTAATTGGGTTGTTTTCGCTTTTTGCAAGCTTCTATGAATTTAAGAACCATATCATTAAAAACAAAATCATCTATTATATTTTTACAGTGATAGGTGGTGTTGGAGTAATAATTGTCGGTTTAATACATGCAGGAAATCCATTAGCATTGACTTATCATGCTTTAGGTGCAATTATGGCAATTTTTGGAGGGAATATCCTACTTCTAATCATTTCAAAATCAATGGATAGATTTGAAGCCTATCAAAAAATCCTTTTAGTTTTAGGAATAATAGGATTGATTGGATTTGGAATACTAATTTCCAATATGGGAAAGATTTATATGCCCGTATTTGAAAGAATTTCCGTTTATACATTAGTAATATGGAATTTCATAACTGGTGTTTATTTAATAAAGGATAATAATTAGAATTGATATAATTCTACTTTAATTTTAGGTTGGTTAATATTTAACTAACTTTATTTATTATCTTATTTTAAAATGAAGTCTAATATTGCATTACTTGGGCATAAAATCTCTTTTAAATAGTTATTTGAACAAGTTTAAATACTTTTATTTATTAATATTATCTTATGCAAGAATCTAAAAAACAATTAGTATATTTGATAATAATTTTTCTAACAGTTTTAGATTTGGTATTAATAGGTTATGCAACATTTTATTCAACATCCCGAACTTTTAAGTTTGGAGTTATAGTTTTTGATTTAATCTTATGTATTCTAATGTGGATAGAATTTATCTATAGTTATTTACATTCAGAAAATAAAAAACAATACTTAAAAGAAAATTCATTAAGTATTTTAGGAATGCTCCCTATAGATATTGTATTCTTTAGAGCATTAAGATTGGTAAAACTGATTCAATTGATAAAATTATTTGTTTTAGCTCGTGAAACTACTGGAAATCTTTCTAAATTTTTAAAACATACATATCTTGATAAGATAATTTTAATATCAATCATTTTTAGTGTTTTCCTAACCGTTTTAATTAGAATAGTAGATTCCAATATTAACAATTTGCAAACAGCTTTTTGGTATATTGTTGTTACAATAACAAGCACTGGTTATGGAGATGTTGTGCCAGCTACAGCTTCTGGAAGACTAATTGGAATAGTTGCTATGATTGGAGGTATTTTAATTTTTTCCACAATTACCGCTGTAATCTCTTCATTATATATGTCTAAGATTAGTAAGGCCAATCGTGATGATTTAGAGTCAAAAATTGAGGATTTATCTGAGGAAATTAAAAAATTAAATAAAAAAATAGATGATCTTTGAATATTCAAATAATCTAGTAATCATCATATTCAATTTTTTTTTCTTTTATGTATAATCAATGAGCTTATTAATCTCATAACCCCATTTTCCTGTAATGGATTGGTAAAGAGAATTTTGAACTTAATTTAAAGGAAAACAATAATAAGATTAACCAATGTATATTAAAGATGTTGTAGTAGGATAAGAAGTTGCAACTGCTTATTTACTAATAAGTAATGGTAGTGTAAAACTAAAGTAAATGGCAAAACAATAACTGGCGATAAATTTACTACTAAAATCATATATGTAGGAACAGATAGTTATAATGGTTCTACTAATCAGGAAAAGTTACAGTTAAAAAAGTTAGACCAAAAATAACTCAAAAACAGCAAGATATAAACTAAAAATAAAAACTAAAAAATACAGTGCAAATTTAAAAACAATGAAAACAAATCTCTTAAAAACAAAAAAAAGTAATATTATAATTCAATGGCAAAATTTATAGATTAAAAACAAATAACAAAGGCTAAGTGTATTTAAATAACTAAACTTAATAAAAAAGATTTATATGCTGCCGTTATAAACAATATGGCACTTCCAAAAACTTAAGTGATTTTAATTTTTAAAAAATATTCCAATACTATTTTTTTCTCTATTAATTTTTCGTTATTTTGAATTTAAAAGTAGTAAATTTAATATATAAGGTGAAGCTTATATATTAATATGACAAAAATAAATATAAAAGCTTCAAATAGTAATATGTCTGATAAGCAATTTAAACTTTCCGATTTGATTCCGGAGTTTTCTAAATATCGTACGATTGAGGATAAAAAACGTATTAGTTATCAAACTATTGATAATTCTTTATTTACTATCACTAAAAAGGGTAAGAAATATTTAAACCTTCCAATGTTTTTGGTCCTGAATGTAAGTATCATGATGTTGTTAAAAATGGAACTTATTGTAGAAAATTAATTTTTTTAATATATGGATAACACGAATGTATTATTCAAAAATATAAATGTAATAGGTGTGGTAAAATAATTTATACTGATATATATAGCATTGTTAAAGGAAATTCAAATATTAAAATTCCTTTAATTGATCATATTAAATATTTATATAGTAATTT
>OMVX01000077.1 GCA_900314605.1 uncultured Methanobrevibacter sp.
GGAGCTAAAAGACAAATAAAATCAAATAATCTGAAGTGGATGGAAAATAATGTTTCGGGATTATAATAAATTTTTATCAGTTAAATTTTTTACAGCCCCTCTATTTCTAGGTTAATAATAATTCTATGGTATAACTTCTTTTTATATAAATTAAGTTAAAGATAATAATAATATATAATTATATATAGTGGAATTAAAGTTGATTCCGTTTATTCAATAAACTATTTAGTAGTATTTTTCTAAGTATTAAGTAAAAATTGTATAATTTTACTTTAAAATTTTACAGACTCTTTTATTTTAAACTATAGTTGTTTAGTTAATTTTTATTCTAAATCATTTATTAATAAAAATAACAAAAGTTTAGTAATCAACTATAAACTAGTTTTTTTTAAAGTTATTTACTTATTATAGTTTAAATACTTCAATATTCTCATATATAGGGCCTTGCGGTGTTAATGTACTTTTTTTAAGTGCTATTTTCTTAACGGTCATAGAACCTATATTATAATCTTCATATTCTTTAATTTTATCTTGAATAAGGTTTTTATTTTTTCCATTTTTCATTCTACCAATAGTTAAATGAGATTTATAATTTCTCTCTAAATTAAAACCTAGTTTATTAAATTCATTATCAAGATTTTTCTGTAATTTTATAAGGTCTTTATTTTCTTCTAGACCAATCCATATAACTTTTATCTGTTTTGTATTTGGAAATGCCCCTAAACCTTTAATATTAATTTTAAATGGTTTATGTTCATTTATAACTTTTTTAACACTACACGATATCTTATCTATCATATTTAAATCTATATTTCCAAAAAATTTTAAGGTAAGATGCATATTTTCAATATTAACATATTTTATATTTGCATCTATTTTTTTAAACTCATCTTCAACGGTTTTAATTTTATCAAGTAAATCTGCATCAATATCTATTGCAAGAAAACTTCTAATACTTTCACTCATAATAATCACTTTAATTCTTATTGATAATTTTTCTTAAAGTTTATTTTTATTGTCTTCATCAACTCTTAAATTTCAAAAATTTTTAAATTATCATTTCCAATGTTTAGAAATAGTCTATTAGTATTTGTTATCAAATGGTTATTTAATAATCTTATAAGTTAAGATTAAGTCTTGATCTAATTGTTCTATATCAGTTAAGTCTAATTTAATAGAATCTTCCATATAATCAATACCTTCACCATCAAAGAAGGTTTTAGCATATTTACCGCCTACTATCATAGGACCTATACATATTCTAATCTCATCAATTAATCCTTCCTTAATCATTGAAAAGTTTAGTGTTGAACCACCTTCTAACATTAATGTTTTTATTCCTTTAGAGTATAGGTAATCTAAAAGTTTAGATAAGTCAACATGCTCTTTACCACTTACATATATATCTGCTTTTTTTGCTAATTCTTTAATTTTTGGAGTATTAGAATATTTACTACTTACAGCAATAATAGTTGGCGCCTTTTCATTTAATACTCTACTATTTATCGGTGTTCTACCTTGACTATCTACAACAACTCTTATAGGATTATCTTCTCTTTTAGCATCAATTTTAGAGACGGTAAGTTTAGGGTCATCTGCTAATACTGTTCCAATACCTACCATTATTCCATCCATATTTTTTCTAAGGGTATGAACTCTTATCATATCCTTTTTTCCAGATATTTTAGATGAACCTGTTTTAGTTGCTATTTTACCATCTAATGTCATTGCCGCATTAAGAATTACATATGGCTTCATATTATCATTTTTATATTTTTTTTTTACTAAATCTATTATTATATAATTCTTTATATAATATAATTATTTAATTATAGTTTTTTTATTTCTTTTTAGTTCTAATTTCCAATCTTTAAATTTCCTTTAAAAATATCCTTATTATTTACTTTTTATTTATTTTATAAAAAATAATATTTTATTAATTATTTAAATATTATTTTAGTTTTTTTTAAAATAATAATCAAATTAGGGCTCAAAAAAAATAGATTTATATAATAAAAATTAGTAATGATAATACAATATAGAAATTTTCATTAATTTCTATAGTTATTATTGCTGAGGTGATAAGATAAAAATAGTGACTAAAACTTTATTAATTCTTTCTATATTTATGATATTTTTATTAAGTTTTAGTGGATTATATGCTAGTGATGTAGATTATTTAGACTCTGCAGATTTACAGTCACCAGTAGATTATGGAATTATTGTCCCAGATAATAGTTCTCATACCGATGCAATTAATACTGTTGATGATAATTATCAAAAATTTAATAAGATTCAAAATCTAGGAAATTTAAATGCAGAGAATAAAAGTATTAATACCCCTCATGAAAAGGGTAAAAAATCTGCTGATATTAATATTCAGCCAACTTTTAAATTTCCTCCTAGAAATGATGCTTATTATGTTAGTAATCCTTTATATGGTGAGACATTTTCAGAATGTTATAGTATTGATGGAGAAGTTATTTCATCAGATTTGAACTATGAAGGAATGGCTCTTAGATCTTATATTGTAGATATAGATTTTGAACCTATTCTTTTAGATTATCAGACTGTAACAGGAGATAACTTAATTTTATCCAATCAACATTCATGTTCTCTAGGATTAACCAATTTTAAGGATGATTTATCAGATAATATTATACGAATTGAATTAGATAATCCTAATTCAAATCCTATTAATGATGATTCAAAAGATAGTAAACAAATTCCTATTAATAACCTATATGCAGATACAAATACAATAGGTAATATATATTTAGGAAATAAAAATTACATAAAAGGTAATGCAAAAGAAATAATCATTTTTGAACCTAAAAATATATTCATTGAATCTAATGATTTAACATTGAAATATGGTTGTGATGATTATTTTGAAGCAGTACTTACTGATGAGAACGATAATTTTATCCAAAATCAGACAGTATTATTTAGTATAGGACAAAAAACTTATGCTGCTAAAACTGATAATTATGGAGTAGCAAGAATTCAAATAAATTTGAAACCAGGTAAATATATTATATATACTTATTTCGATGGTACAGATAATTATAATAAAGTTAATACTGTAAACACTATTACAATTACAGAAAATAATGAATCTCAAGTAGAATCTGGTTTGGTTAGAAGCATAAGTGAAAGTACTGTACAAAATAATACATTTTCACAAACATTAGATAGTTATGACACTTTTAATGACAGTAATCTTAAAACTTTTAGTTTAAATCAGATTATTAAAGCATCTAAAAGTTTAAGAAATTACTATAAAATATGCGGAAAACTTCCAGAAACAGTGAAAGTATCATCTATAGAAGTAAATTTACACGAATTTTTATACTATCAATCTAGAGCAATCTTAAATATTGAAAATAAATGTGAATTCAGTATAAAAAGAATTAATTCTATAAATGATGGTACACTAATTGATGATTCTTCAATTAATAATGTATTATATAAAATCCGATATTTGCATGCTGCAGAAGAAGTTTCTAAATATATTTTAGATAATAATTGCTCTGTAGAAACTATAATTACAAGTATTGGTCAAATTCCTAATACTCAATTAATTGATACATTTGCAGGAATTTTAGACTATTATAGTTATAATAATCATTTACCTGAATTTGTCCAATTTAATGGTAATAACCCATCTAATCTTCCAAGTGTTAAAGAAGATCTAACTTCAGATGAAAATCTTAAAGGGGATATTCTAATTTCTGGAGGTAATCTTAAAATAGACTTAGATGAAGATAAATACTTTGAAGTTAAATTAAAAGATGGCTCTTATAATCCATTAAAGAATGAGCAAATAAGTTTGACTATTAAAAGATATAAATTAGAATATGATATAAAAAAACATGACTTTTATTATAAATATGCAAATACAACAAAGTATACTGTTAAAACTAATAATAAAGGTGTTGCTTTATTAAAACTCAATTTAAAAACAGGATATTATAAAGTAAATGCTATATTTAATAAGGATGGAGTTTTTAAATCTTGTTCTAATGAGATTAATGTCAATACAGTTGATCCTAATAACTATGACGGAGATTCAATTCAAAAATTATTTAATGTTTAATAGAAGTTTTAACTTCTATTCCTTTTTTCTCTTTTTTAATCATTATAATCTGTAGATAGGAGTTTTATTTTAATTATCTATTTTTTTTCTCTTGATTTAATATTTTAATTTTTTATAAACCTTTGTGTATTTTTTTTATAAATTAGTGTATTTTTAATTGATAGTTTTTTTTTTAAATATTTTTTTCATATTGTCGTTTAAATGATGGTGTGATGTTTTAATTGATAGTTTTTTTTTTAAATATTTTCATATTGTTGGATTTCCGCCAAAATTATAAAATTTATTTAGAAAAGCTCAAATAATCATTAGATATAAAAATAATGAAATAGTTTTTTAATAAAATATAAATTAGACTGACACTAGCCATTTAAAAATATGATTTATTTAAAAAATAATAATATTATAATCTTTTTTCTAAAATATGTTTAGGATTTACTGTTAATGCTTTTATAGCCTCATCATGACTTAATCCAGCACCTAATCCTATTTTATATGCACTTTCAAAGTCTCTTAAATCATCAGGGCCATGGGTATCCGTATCAATCACCAAATTATTTCCTACTTCACGTGCTATTTGAGCAACATGTCCATTACCTAAACAATGACCTGCTCTACAACTTATCTCTAATGCAACATCATTTTTTACTGCAATTTCTGCATCTTCTTTTGTTATTAGGCCAGGATGACCTAAAATATCAACATCCTTACAACTTACTGCTTCATGATTAGTTCCTTCAATTACAGGTTCAGATATGGTTTCACCATGAACTACAACTATTTTAGCTCCAAGTTCACGTGCTCTTTTAGCTAATGGTTTAATACTTGAAGAAGGAACATGTGTAATTTCAGCACCTAATATAACTTCAATATTCCAATTTTCATTTAAATCATCAATTGCTCCTTGTAATTCACTAATCTCTTCAATATTTGAGTAATCAATATGATCTGTAATTGCAATTGCTTCATGATTTAAAACTAAAGCTCTTCTTGTAAGCTCTGAAGGTAATAATTCACCATCTGAAAATAAACTATGCATATGTAAATCAATTCTTTTATAATCCATAATAATCCCTATTTTTTTTATAAGTTTATTGTTATAATTTTAAATTAATTTTTTAATATTATTATTAATATTCTTTAAAATTATTTATCCATTTAGAGTCTGTCCAATAAATATGTTATTCTATTTTTTTATATTTTTTTAACTCATACAAATAGAAAAAAGTTTTAAATTAAAATATAATGTTATTAAAA
>OMVX01000099.1 GCA_900314605.1 uncultured Methanobrevibacter sp.
AAATTATTTGAAGAGGATTACATTGCTACCGAAGGCAAGGAACACTTCCTATCCATAGAAGATAAGAATGAGGAAAGCCTTGCAGGATTCCTAAGATTAAGAATGCCTTCCGAAAAAGCTCATAGAGAAGAGATTGATAATAAAACAGCTATTGTTCGTGAATTGCATGTTTATGGAAACATGATAAAGATAGGGCAGAAAGGAAGTGATATCGGACAGCACACAGGCTTTGGTGAAAAGTTGTTGAAACGTGCTGAAGAGATAAGCATCGACCAGAACAAGGAAGAGCTATTGATTATCAGTGGCATTGGAGCCAGAAATTATTACCGCAAATTCGGTTATGAACGTAAAGGCCCATATATGGCTAAAAAATTGGTTTAAATAGCACTTAAATATTTGTTTTATTAAAAAAACATCAAAAGTTGAAACAATCAGACAAGACAAAAGTATTATATAGTTTGAAGTTAAACTAACTATTATATACATATAAAACTAATATTAAATTAACTAATATTAAATTAATGATTAAAATTATGAAAAAATGATTAAAATTTAATATTATTTATGAAAATTATATTTATTGAAGATTAAAATTTAATATTAATTATGAAAATTATATTTATTGAAGATTAAAATTTAATATTAATTATGAAAATTATATTTATTGGAGATTAAAATTTAATCAATTATTGAAAAATAATTGAATGATTACTGAATTAATCTTATTGGAGATTAGAATCGTTTTAAAAATAGGGAGATGACTTAAATGATCAACAAAGCTGAAAAACTTGCAAAAGCTATTGAATTTACTCATTTAGATAATACTGCAACCATTGAGGAAATGAAAGCATTCTTCGCAAAAGCAAAGGAATATCCTTTTTATGCTGTTGTAGTTTTACCTCATTTTGTTAAACTAGCAAAAGAAGAATTGAAAGACACTGACATGAAAGTGGTGACTGTTATTGACTTCCCATTAGGTGCAGGAAACACCGAAGGAAAAGTAGCAGAAGCTAAAGCTGCAATTGCAGATGGTGCAGATGAAATCGACATGATGGCAAATATCCCATCAATTAAAGAACGTGACTTCGAATACGTTAAAAATGATATCAAAGCAGTTAAAGAAGCAATTGGAGACCACATACTCAAAGTAATTATTGAAAACCCTCTTCTTAATGAAGATGAAATGGCTGGAGCTTCCAGAATGTGTGAAGAAGGAGGAGCAGATTACGTTAAGACCTCAAGCGGATTCAATGGAAAACAACATTTCTATTCCTTGATGGAAAGTTTAAGAATTATGAAAAAGAATGCTCCGCATCTTGAAATGAAAGCAGCTGGCGGAATTGATAACTATAAGTTAGCAAATAATGTTCTTGCTGCAGGAGTAAGCAAGATTGGAACTTCTTCCGGACACATCATTATGGATCAACTTAATCATGTACTTGATAATCAGAAAGTGGATCCTAATCAAAAAACAGGCCCAAGACTTATTTAAATAAATTATACAAAATTTTATAATTTATTTATTTTCTTTTTTATTTCTATTTTTTCAAATTTTAATTATCAATAACATTCTTTTTTTGAAGCATTTTAAAATCTGCTGGTTTTATTTTTAAAAAAATAGTTCGTATATAATAAAACTAAATATTCCTCGATAAAAAAAGTGCCGTAGGCCGGACTTGAACCAGCGACATCCAGATCTTCAGTCTGGCGTTCTCCCAACTGAACTACTACGGCAAATGGACCGAACGAGATTTCTTACTCATTAAAATATGTTTATAATTATATATAAATGTTTCTAAATCAATAATTTTAGAAAATTAAAATTAAGAAATTTCATTTAAAAATAACTCTTTTTAAAAACAAAATCTTAAAAAACCGATGCCTAGAGCCTAACAAATAAAATGACAGACATATTAAAATATGTTAATAATTACATATAAACTTAATGGAAAACCATGTGAAAAAATTTTTAATTATTAAGAATAATATTTAAAAAAGTTAAACAGTATTAAAAAACAGTGCAAATAGATAAAAATATGTAAAAATAGATAAAAATATGTAAAAATAGATAAAAATATGTAAAAATAGATAAAAATAGACAGAAATTTTAAAAAAAAATAATTGGCCAATAAAGATCTTGGCCAATAGTTAACAGTTAAAAACTAGAGATAACAAACTTATTTGATTGCTAATTTGATATCTTCAGCTTTTACGGTTTTTCTACCAGCGTGGCGTGCGAAATTAACTGCTTTTTTAGCTAATTCGTCACCTTTTTCATACGACCGACAGGTGCGATTGGTAATTCACTCATATTTTCACCTCCAATTGAAAGTGTGTTCTACCTAGTATATAAATGTTTTGTTTTTTTAAGGCCATTAAATCACTTATTATTCAAAAAATAGTTGTAAAAATATAGATTTTTTAATAATGAGAAATATTAAAACTAATTAAAAAAATTTAATAAAAAATATATGAAAAAAAGGTATTTAAAAGCCATAGAACTCTTAAAAAATAAACCTTTTAAAAACTCTTAATTCTTTAAATAAATAGCCAAATATCTTTATTTTATTAAATAAATAACAAATAGTCTTTAAAAAAAGCAAAGAAAGAAAATTTTCTTTAAAAGGTAAATAAAATATAAATTAGTCTTTAAAACAAAAATACAAGATAATTTAAAAGTTATTTAAAAAAATAACTAATTTTAAAAGAGTTTTTTATCTAAATTTTCTAAGAATTTTC
>OMVX01000078.1 GCA_900314605.1 uncultured Methanobrevibacter sp.
GTAAAATCAACACATGAAACTCTACTAGCAAAATTAAAATTATATAAACCATTTTAAAAGTTCAATCAAAAAATTGAATTATTGGACAAACTCATTTATAATATTTATTTATGTTGGTTGTAAAAATACATTTAATTATTATTATTTTTATAAAAAATCTCTTTAAATCGTTAAATTTAATTAATATATTAATCAAGAATTATTAGTAGTTTAACAACCAATAAGTTTTTTTTTATCTTTAATTGTGTGGAATTTAGAAAATTCTGAAATCAAATTGGAAAGTTTAAGTTGTTTATCAAACCTAATACTATTTGAGATTTTATATTTTGCTTATTTATATTAATATATTAGCTTCACTTTATATATTAAATTTCTACATTTAAATTAAAAAAAAAATATGAATATTTAATTGAGAAAAAATTGTCTTAGAATATTTTTTTTTAAAATTAAAATCACTTAAGTTTTTGAAAGTAGCCAAAAATAATATTGTTTAGATTGTTGTATTTCGTAAAATATGTGTTTAAAGAATTAAATTAAACATAAATAAATTAAAATATAAAGATTTAATTGATATTATGTAATTATATTAATATAATATTTTAGATTACAAATATAAAAATTGTTTGTAGATGAAATAATGAACTGTAATTTTATTCTGATATTTCATCAAACTTTAAATTTTTAATATATTTATAAGCTATATTGGAACTGATAATAGCGATTATAAAAATTGACATAATCCTAGAAACATATAAACCTTGAACTCCTAAATCAAAATAAATAGATAAACTCATAAATAATAACTGAAGAACAAAAACATCTAAAACACTAACATATAAACTTATTCTTGGATGTCCTATAGTAACTAATATTTTTCCTGCTATTTTGTTAAAAGGAATGAAAACAAAGAAAATACTTAAAATACCTAATACATAAGATATATTATTAATCAAAATTGGGTCAGAAGTAAGTAGTAAAGCCATATATTTACCAAATAAATTAAATATAATCATCATGATTATACCTATTATAACAGCATTTTTTAAAACATATCTGTATAATTCTTTTATAATATTTATGTCCTTTTTACCAAAAAACATACTAGCTATTGGAAGAAGAGCATTACCATATGCAGTAGTTACCATCGTACCTATTGTAATAAATTTCCAAGCACCAGTATATGCTGCTAATGCTAAAGATCCTCCTACAACTAATAAAAAATAATTAAAAATTATACTCACAAATTTAAAAACACTACTTTCTAAAAATGCTGGAATTCCATAATTTAATAATTCTTTTATAAAATTTAAACTTATATTGCTATAATTTATTTTATAATTTACCATCCAATCATCTTTAAAATTTAACATAACACCACTAATCAATACTACAAATAATGATGATAAAACGGTAGATATTGCAATACCTGAAATACCTATATGGAAATAATATACAGCTAGAGAATTAAAGATTATATTTAAAAATATTGTTAAAATGGTGGTAAAAGTTGTATATATAGATTTTAATTCTACATTAAATACAGAAACTAATACTCCTTGTATTAAAAATATAGCAGATCCAACAAATAATATACTATAATCTGAAGCATAATTATAAAGAGAATCAGTTACACCAAATATTCCTAATACTTCTTTATTAAATATAAAAACCATCAATGTTATAATTAAACCAACAATAACTGCTATGAAAATACCATTATTAAAAATAGTGTTAGCCAATTTATTATTATTATTATCCCCTATTGCCTTACTCATTAAGACATTGATTCCTACACCTATACTGGATCCAAATGCATTAACTAAAGAAAAAAATGGACTTAATAGCCCTAAAGCTGCTAATGCATTAGTACCCATATACCCTACAAAAGCCATATCAACTAATGAATTTAAGTTGCCTATAATAAATGTGATAAAAATAGGTAAAACTAATTTATTTATTTCCTTTTTTGGATTTTCAATAACTTTAGAATTTATCATGATATTACAACACATAATTTATTTTTATTTATTGGAATTATATATTATACTTTTTTAAAAAAAAATGTTTGTCTAATAACATAAATCCTATCTAATCATATACAATTCTTATTGTTTTAAATAATTTTATTATATTATTCATATTAAAAAAATTGGATATAAATTAAAATATAACTTTATACTGAACAAGCTAAAAATCTTATTATTTAAGTAATGATAATATATTTTGTATTATTTATTATTTATTCTTGATAAACGGTGAGAATATGCATTTTCTACTTTTGCTTTAGAACCTAATTTATAAAACATATTTTCCATATCTAATGCTGTAAAAGGTTTAAATGGAGGATTTGAACCTACAAATAAATGAGGATTATCATCAATACGGTTATCTAAATATGATTTTAATGCTTTTTTACATTCTTCACTGAAATAGAATATATGTTCATTATTATTTTTATCTAAATATATTCCATTACATTCATTAATGTTAATATCATCTTTTTTTAATTTAGATAATTCTATTACAGATAAACTGGAGGAGAATAAGATTTCAAATAATGCTATATTACATAAATCTTTTCCATCATATAGAACATGTCTCATTCTTTCAATTTCTTCATCAGTAAAATCTTTTTGATATTCATATTTAAGATAATCCATTTTTTTATCTAACTCTGCACATTGTAATGAAGACATTAATAATACTTGATTAATGTATTCATCTTCAATTAAGTTTTTATATGCAATATCATGTTGTATTGTAGCCCAAAAATCCATAGCCATTGTTCTAATCTGAATTTCAATATTTACTTTTTGTTCTTGACCGGATATATCAAAAATCATTTCTACAATCAAGTGAAGACTCCTATACCCAGAATGTTGAGGATTATTTATATAATCTTTTCTTCTAATTAATCTAATATGCTCTTGTTGTAAAATATATTTTTCAATAGTATAAATATTTGAAATATAAGGACAAATAAGTTTAATACCTGCAATATCAAAAATATTCTCTTCTATAATATCAAAGTTTGGTTTTAAATTTTTATCATATGCTTTTTTAAGAAGACTATCAAGGGTTTTAATCCTAGTTTTTGTATATTCTATTAAATTTTCATTATATTTTATAAAAAACTTATTATTGATTGCCCAACATTTATTTTCGATGCAGGATAAAGCATATGAATAAAGTTTCATACGTTTTTTATATTTTAAATCATTAGAAAATTTAAATATATTTTCAGACACAAACTTTTCATATTGATCCATATTAGATATTAAATATTAATTATAAAAATATTTTTTGTTTTATGAGAACTTTAAAAAATTATATGAAATTTTTTTCAAAACAAAACTTCCAAAAATTCAATATTAATGGAAATTATAAATATAAAATTTTATATTTTATATAGTACAATATATAATTAAATATTAATTCGAGGTGACTTTAAGATAATGAAAAATAAAAAAATATATTTAGTTATGTTCGGTTGTTAATATGTATTTTAAGTATACAAACAATTGTGGCAGAAGAAAATGCTAATAATAAAGAATTAATTAGTAATAATAATCAGGATAATATGTTAAAAACAAATAATCAATATAATGATGTTTTAAAAGATTATAATTATGAAGAAAAAAAATCCGAAACAAATAAATCCACAATAAATAATGAAGATCCATTAACTTTTACTAAGTTAAATGAAACTATTAATGACAATTCTAATTCTACTATCTACTTAAGCAATAACTACAAATATAATAATAACTCAGATTCTAATTTTCAAGAAGGTATTCTAATTAATCGTAATTTAACGATTAAAGGAAATGGAGTTACCTTAGATGGAAACATGATGGCAAGAATATTTAAAGTAAGCAATTTAAATCTTAATGTTAATTTTATAATATAAATTTCATAAACGGTCTATCAGATTATGGTGGGGCAATATATCAGGCAAATGCATACAACTGCACATTCACAAACAACACAGGATTTAATGGTGGAGTAAATAATTCTGGTGGAGCAATATATAAAGGAAATGCATACAACTGCAGATTCATAAACAACAATGCAGGATATTATGGTGGGGCAATAAGTGAAGGTAATGCATACAACTGCACATTCACAAATAACAGTGGAAGTGAGGGAGGCGCAATACGAAACGGAAACGCATACAATAGCCTTTTCATATACAACAATGCATATGATGGTGGAGCACTAAGGTATGGAAATGCATACAACTGCACATTCACAAAAAACTCTGCAGAACATAATGTGGAGCATTAGACAATGGTGATTCAATTAATTGTATATTTAACTATAATAATGCTACCAAAGGTCAAGCAATGTATCAAGGAAATGCTATTTTATGTATATTTAATGGAAATACAAATAATGATACAAAAATTATTCCATCCACAATAAATGTATTAAATTACACCTCAACTTACGGGTCAGGGAAAAAATTGAATTTCAACTTAACAGCAGATGATATGGTGTTTGATGGTTTTAATACTACTATTAAAATCTATAAAAATAATATACTATACACTACAGTTTATGGATTAACAGGTGAAGGATGGATTGTAAATTTAAAACCTGGGAAATATATTGCAGAGTTAAGTCTTACATTATATCCAGATGAAAAACCGTCCAATGTAACAATTAATGTATTAAAAGGATTTAGCAAAATTATTTCAAGACCTGTAACCACTACTTATAATATAAATAAATATTTAGTAATTACATTAAAAGATTTCAATAATAAACCTATAAAGAAATTCTTATTAACAATAAATATAGGTAATACTAAAAAATATAAAACTAACAATAAAAGGCAGGTTAAAATCAATGTTGGTTCCCTTATTCCAAAAAAATATAAGGTAAAGATACTTTATGCTGGATCAGATATTTTTAAAGGTTCTACTTTATTTGTTAAAGTTACAGTTAAAAAAGCTACACCAAAAATAACAGCAAAAACATGAATATATAAACTTAAAGTAAAAACTAAAAAATACACAGTAATCTTTAAAGACAATGAAAACAAAGCACTTAAAAACACAAAACTAACATTAAAAATTAACGGTAAAACATATACAACTAAAACTAATTATAAAGGTCAAGCAGTATTTAAAATAACTAATCTTAAGAAAAAAGGTTCCTATATTGCAGTTATATTTTTCCCAGGAAATAAAATCTACAACAAAGCAACAAAAAAAGTTAAAATATATGTAATAACCTAATAAAAAATAAATATAAGAGTTTAATAAAACTCTAATATTATTTTTTTTAAATATTATCATTCAAAATACAAAATATTAAAAACTGAAAATTTTTAAAAATTTCACACATAACACCAATAGTTGAAACAGATATACTATTAAATAAGAAGAATATTTACTGTTTCGGAATATAAGTGTTGGCAAAATTATTTAATTTTGAACATTACTCAATTCTCTTTTTTTAAAATGAAATTTTTTTAAGCTAATGTTATGGATTTTATTGTACTAATAACAGAAAATAAATTCTTTTTATTCTCTTTAATAAGATTAAATAATTATATTAAATTATATTATGCTACAATGGTGAACATTAAGTTTTGAACTCATTTTAAACATGTAATTGGAATATTATCATAATGATAAATTCTTTAGGGGCCTGAAATTTTCTGAATAAAATTCGGACCAAAATCTCTTATTTTTTATATTTATCAAATTCCTTTATAGTGTTTCGTAAAATATGTGTTTAAAGAATTAAATTAAACATAAATAAATTAAAATATAAAGATTTAATTGATATTATGTAATTATATTAATATAATATTTTA
>OMVX01000042.1 GCA_900314605.1 uncultured Methanobrevibacter sp.
GTATTTTGAGTTATAGAACAATTTCAAGTGTAATTTAAAATAAGTATATATTTTTTTAACTTGATTGAGGGCTTATCAGTTAAATTTTTTACAGCCCCTTTTTTTCTTTAATTACAATTCTATTTTCTTAAATTTAATGTTTTAATAATGTTTTTTAATGATAAATAATTTTGATTATTTATTTTTTTGATTTTTTCATTTCTATAATTTTAAAACAAAAGTTTTATATTATTTAAACTAATAATTATTAGTATGATTTATTCAATTAGTGGAACATTATTATTATTGAATTATTTTATCACAATAATTGTTTCTATTGTTGTGGCTTTAGGTTTAAAATTACCATTACTTCCTGATAAACCTAGACGGTTTTCTTGGACTAAAAGTGCTATATTTCCTACAACTATTATAGCTATGGGTCTTTTAGCATTCTGTTTTTCAATCAATTTTTATTATTTATATGATGGAAAATTACTAGCTGTTCTTATGGGAATTATAGCTGCAATTTTTGTTCAATATCTTTTTAACTATGTATTTCCAGATATACCAAATTCAAAAGGTGATATGGGTGAATGAAATTCTTGGCGTTATCATTGCAGCTATTATATCTTGGTTAAATTTTGTTATTGTTGATACGTATTTTTCCCTTCCAGAACAGCCAGGAGTAAAAGGGGCAGAAATCATTGGATATTCTATTAAAGATAGGGGTGGAGACTTGTCTGGCGGATTTTTCCAGGGAAACATTTTATGTTCACCTGATGCATCTGCTGGAACTTTAATTAGTAGTATTGGCTTTTTAGTTTTAGGTGTTAATGGAGGTATTCTTGCAGCATTTCTAGTTTATATTGGAAACAGATTATGTGCAGATCCAGGATATGCTGGAACATGTGGGGCTTTAACTATGACTGTAATATTATATATTTTCACTACATTTTTTTCTTTTACAGCTGAAATGTTTATAGTAGGTATGGTCATTGCAATCTTCACTATTCAAGGTATTTCTCATCCTTATAGTACAAAATTATTAGGACAAATAGCAGCAAAATTTAATAGGTCTACTAAATTTGAATAAAAAATTTATTATAATAATAGGGATATATATTTATTTATGGGGCGATAGAATGTATATAGAAATTTTGGGTATAATTACAATACTTATGGCATTAAGGGCGGTTATAACTCAAAATAGAGCAGAAAGATTACTATATATAAATGTTATAGGTTTTTCAACCTCTGCTATAATTGCATTATATATTAATACTCCTTTTGCTCTTATTGTAGCAGCAGTATTCTTTGTAACATCTACAATTAGTGCTAATGCAATTGCATATACATTAAACAAATTAAATAAAGAAGTTGTCTTAGATGGAGAATAATTATGAGTTTCCTTGGATTTATTAACATTACTACAATATCAATTTCTTTAATGATTATAGGTTCTATAGGTATGATACTTGTAAAGAAACCTTTAGATAAAGTTATTTTATTTAGTATTGTTGATGCAGGATTTTTACTTGCAGTTGTCACATTTAAATATTTAGATGTAGCTTTTGCTATCGCTATTTTAGGTCCTATATCTACAATTATTTTCTTAATGTCAATTTTAAAAATTAATGAGATTAGAAAAAGGAATAATGAAGGTGGTCCTAATGTTTGATGTATTTATATGGTTATATTCAGGGATTATACTTACAATTATCGGTACTTTAGGAACTTGCTGGGGTCCAGGTGTAAAAGATCCTGTTGTAAGGATTTTAAATACTGAAGTTGCATCTATTGGAGTCTCATTAATATTATTATGTTATAATCATACATTAGCTCTTTTAACAATGATTGCTACATCAGTTATATGTACCTTAATACTATTTAGAGCAATTTCACGTTTAGAAGAAATGGGGGCTGATGTATAATGATATGTTTATTTGGAGGTGCTTATTGTGAGGATTGGTGATTTATTCAATAAGTTAGCTACTCCAAAAAGAATTCCAAGATTATTTGCATTAGTTCTTGGATTATTTTTAATTATAGGATTTTTTGTTCCAATGGCTTTAAATCCGGATCAAATATATCCTAGAGTAGAACCTCAAGTTCAAGTTGAAAATAATTTATCTATGGCTCCTTATGACCGTGGTGGAGAAGTACTTAAAAGTCCTGGTATTACAGATTCTCAATATCCTCAATATGAACCTGAATTAGGTTGGATTAATTCATATGTTTCTCCTCTTGCCCAGTTTATAAAGAGTATTTCGCCATATTTTGGAACAAGTATATATTCCTCACCTGGTGGATTAATAGATGAGATTTTATATTATACTAGAGGTTTTGATACAGTTTTAGAATCAACTATATTAATGATGGCTTTTATTATAGCTTCATGGCTTTCTATAAATTATACTATGAATAGACGTAATGATTTGGATAATATACAGAAAGATGTTAAAATTGCAATTTCTGAATCTGATAGAGTTGCTAATGAAGTGAATAAAAGCAACATTAAAGCTAAACAAAAACAAATGAGGAGGGAAAATTAATGGTTCCAGTTCCTCCATATGTCCCTCTTGAAATTGTTAATATGTATTTGCCAGTAGTATATACTGGTCTTATAATAGGTTTTTTTTCTTTAATAGCTATTGCTATGGAAAAAAGACAAATCCACATACTTATCTTAACTGATATTGTAGGTTTTGCTATGATACTTGTAGTTGCAAGTGTAGGAACTGATCTTGCAGAATCATTTATACTTCCTGGTTTGGTTGTAGAACTTGCTGAAATACTTGCAATAAGTGAAATATTAATTTCTCGTGAAATGAGAAAAATACAATCTACAAATATTAATAAAACTTTAGCTCCATTACCTATGAAATATGATATGGAAATATTAACTACTGCTCCAAATTTTTTAACTTTAGTTTTACTAGCTTATGGAGTATTCTTAACAGGCTTTACTGGTGGAGCTATTGCAGGTGGAGGTATATTATTATATGTCTTATCTCGAAAGGCTCGTGGATTACCTATTGTTGAAATTGAAGGTATTAGTGGCCTTTCCGGTATAGGTTGGTGTATGTGGTTAATTGCATTATGTTTATTCTTCTTATTGCCACAATATTGGTTATTATCCTTATTCTTAGCGGCTGCTGGTCTTTTATTAAAAGTTGCTACAAAGATGGGAATAATTGGTATTTTTATGAGAGAGGAGTATGGTAAAAAATAATCATTATTTATTAAATAATTAAAAATCTTTAAATTATAAAAAATTAAAATATTAAATTCAAAACAATTAAAATATCATTGCATTAAAAAAATTAGAGGAAAATTATGAATATTGGAAGTTTAGGTGGAGATTTACTTGGATTGATTCCTTTAGGAGATATAGTATTATATATTAATCCATTTCATTTGTTCATGTTTGTAACTATGCTAATATTTACATTCCTTATTGCTATAGGTCGAACTGAAACTCAGGTTGAAACTCAATTTGGAACATTAGATGATAAAACTAAAACAGTTGACTTAAAGGAATTTAGAGCTAGAAGATTTTTATCAGTAGTTTGTGGTATTGCGACAGCAGGAGCAATGATTACAGGTGACTTATATAATTTAACATTATTCATGTCTTTAATAGGTATATTAAATATTGGTATTATATCTTCAGTTAAACAAATAGATGTTCTTGATTCTGTTTTCCAATATGGTTTAATTGCTATGATGTGTTCTCTTCCATTATTTGGAGGTGCAGCATTAGTTCTTGGAGCTTGTGGAACAGTAAGTTTACTTGCAATACAATCTATTAAACCTACTGCAATGATGATATTTGGTGCAATTTTAATGTTTATAGGAGCATGTGGTGAATCTGGTATAGCACCATTCTTCGCATCTAAAGCTGAGATGTTTAGAACACCAGGATCTCCTTTCTTATTAATTGTACATTTAAGTTCATTATTTATAATTATAAGAGTAATAGAAGTATTACTTATCATTTGTACATAAAGGTGGAAAAAAAATGAATAAATTAAAAGTTTTAAGTATAATTATGCTTATTATATCAACAATTGCTATTTTATATGGGTTAATTTTTACCCCTGAAGACTGGATAGTTATTACAATAGCAATAATATTTATACCATTTTTTATCCTTTCATTAGGTTTACTTTCAATGGCTAAACCTACAAAAGACGAAAAGGAGGAAAGAATACAGGAACCGTTTATTGGATATTAAATCCTACTATTAAGATTTATGATATTAATCTTTAATTAACTATGTATTCGAATAACTATGTATAATTTAATGGCTGATATTCTAATAAATGTATGTTTAGCTTTTTTATTTGGTAGCTTACTTTTAGGTTTGCATAGAAAAGTTATGGCTCGTGTTCAATTAAGGCCAGGTCCTCCTTTAATACAATATTTATTGCATTCTTTAAAATTCTTCTTTAAAGAATCATCATGGCCTAAAACAATATCTAAACCATTTTATGTAGCTATTACAGTTATATTATGTGGTATATGGGTAACTGGTGTAATAGTTGGACCAGTATTTAAAGGATCTTTAATGATTATCTTTGGTATTTATGCAGTTCATAAGATTGTGGAACATAATTCTGGTTCTTCTTCTGGTTCACCTTATGGAAAATTAAGTTGTGTAAGAGCAGTCTTCTCTGCTTCTTCAGAACTATTATTATTTGCATCAGTTGCATTAATTTATCTTTTAAGCCATAGTATGGATATTGGAGCGATTATTAATTATCAAGAAATTAACGGTCCTTTAATTTTTAAAGTTCCACTTTTAGCTATAATGTTCTTTACAATCATTGTTACTAAAGCTCCATATTCACCATTTTCAATTACAACAGGTAAAGATATTATCTCAGGTTTTGAAACAGAACATTTTGGTTTCTTAAGAGGATATATTATGCTTTCAGAATCTATAATGTGGTATGTTTTATTATGGTTATTCTTATGTTTATTCTTTGGACCAATATCTTTACTTTGGATTTTAATTGGAATGATTATCATTACTATTATAACAGGTTTTATTAGTGCAATAACACCTATGTTAAATCCTAATCATTCTGTAATGATACAATTTACTATTGCTTTAATATGTACTGTCGGTACTTTAATTCAAATATTCGTTTAAAATATCAAAATAATTTATAGGAGAGATAAAATGAGTGGGGAAAAAGACTTTTTAATACTTACATCATTAGTAGCTATAGGTATAATATTTATTAGTGGACTTGTTGTAATATTTCAAAGTCAAACACTTTGGCCATTAGTAATTATTGCTATATTTATTGCCCCATTTATATTATATCAAGCTAACCCTAAGTATGCTAATCTTTCTGAAAAAATAGAGAAATTAGCATTTTTTGTAACATTTATAGTAATTTGTTTATTAATGATATTAACATATAAACCAATGTAATTATTAAAATAATTAAATAGTGAGTATTATGATGGCAGAACTATATTTCTTAATATATGTAATAGTCTTTATAGTGGGGGCTGTTTCAGGTCTTCTTTATAGCTATTCAATACATTTAGAACCATTTGTTGTAAAGGAAAAGTTCAATATACCAATTTTGATTATGGCTATTATTGGTTGGATTTTCACTTTAAACTTTTCTTTATTTAGTATGATACCAAGTTTTATTTTAATTAGTATTGGTGTGTTTTTAATAGGTTTTGTTATTGATATGAGACCTGGATATGGTAGAAAAGAAACTATAATTGGAATGATAATATCTATTCTTATATGGTTGATTACTCATTGTGTAATTTTATAAATTTATTTAGGTGATTAGATGGATAATGAAGAGAAAATGAAACTTTATAAATTAAGGATTTTAAGAAGTTTCAGATGGCAAAAGGATATAATTATCCCATTATCAAAGGAATTAGGTATATCTAGCCAAGAATTTGAAGATATTCTTATGAACCATTTGGATATGTCTTCTCTTAATTCACTTCATTCAACATATGAATCATCTATTCCAGAAGTAATAATGAATAAATTAGAAGTAGATTTAAAATTATTTTGGTATGTTGATATTTTAGAGTTAATTTCAAAAGAAGAAGCATCAGATTTAAAAGTACAATTATCTATTAAAATATTAGATGGATATGATTATAATAAAGCTTTAGAAGAAGGTAAACAATTAATATTGGAAATGATTAGATAGTATAAATTCATTAAATAATTAAATTTTTTTTAATTATAAATATTCACATTTCAATTTGATAATATAATAAATAAGATAAAAATTAATATAAAATTAGATAAAATTCATAATATAAATTAATATGTATATATAAATTAAATTAATATATTAGAATAATCAATGTTTTGAGGTAATATTATGCTAAATCGATTAAAGGATATTGTAAGGAAAACTTCAATTAATGTATGTATCATTAATTGTGGTGGATGCAATGGCTGTGATGTAGAGCTTGTTGCATGCCTCTCTCCAAGATATGATCTTGAACAGTATGGTATATACTTACAAAATAATCCTCGTGATGCAGATATATTACTTTTAACAGGAGCAGTAACAGAACAATGGGAAGATAAATTAAGAAGAATATATGCTAAAACTCCAGAACCTAAAGTTGTTTTAGCTGTAGGTAATTGTCCTCAATCTGGGGATGTTTTTGCTCAAGAAGGAGGAAGAGTAAATGCTCCGGCATCTAATTATATACCTGTAGATGCTGCTGTCAGTGGTTGTCCTCCAAGGCCTAGTGAAATTATAAGCGCAGTACTAAAAGTAGCACCTGGTGCTATGGTTGCGAAAAGTCAAGCTAATAGGGAAATTAAAGATGATGATTAGAGGTGTTTAATATGATAGTACCAATAGGCCCAGTACATCCAGGTTTAAAAGAACCTTTACGATTAAAGTTAGAAACCCAAGGAGAACAAGTTCTTAAAGCTGAAATTGATTATGGTTATGTTCACAGAGGTATAGAGAAAATTATGGAAGGAAAAACCTGGCAAAAATGTATATATCTTAGTGAGAGAATTTGCGGTATTTGTTCTTATGAACACACTCAATCTTTTGCAGAAGTATTGGAACTTATGGCAGGTGAAGTTGTCCCTCCTCGTGCTCAATTTTTAAGAGTTATTGTTAATGAATTAGACAGAATACAATCTCATTATCTTGCTAACTCTACTTACTTCAAATCTTTAGATCATGAAATGTTATTTATGAAGGTATTAGAATTAAGAGAATATGCTATGGATTCACTTGAACTTATTTCAGGTAATCGTGTAAATATGGGTTGGAATGTTGTAGGGGGAGTTAGAATGGATGCAGATGATGGACATTTTAAACAAATCCTTGACAACCTTAAATTTATAGAAGATAATCATCAAAGAATAGTAGATTTATTCTCTGAAGGGCCTGTTATTGGATTAAGGTCTAAGGGTGTTGGATTAATGACAAGAGAAGAAGCATTAAAAGGTCGTGCTGTTGGTCCAATAGGTAGGGCTTCAGGATTAAAACATGATTGCCGTGAATTCCACCATACTTATAAAGATTATTTTGATTTCAAACCTATTTGGAGAAAAGAAGGAGATAATTATGCTCGTACTATGAATAGATTTGATGAAATTCCTCAATCTATTGATTTAATAAGACAAGCAATAGAGAATATACCTGAAGGAGATATTAGAAAACCTATTGAAATTAAAACAGGTTACTATGATTGGAGAAATGAAGCTCCTCGTGGTGAAGTTAGGTATATGTGTGAAACTAATGGTAATTTAATTAAAAATATATCTATTCGTACTCCAAGTATAACAAATATAGACTCCTGTGCAAAATATATGTTACCTGGAGTTCCAACTATTGCTGATGCAATTGCAACTTATGCTTCATCTGATCCTTGTATTGCATGTGCAGAACGTGTTCAAATAACTGATAAAGCATTAAAAACTGTAGAAATAAAAGATATGTATTAAAAATTATGATTATTTAAAAGATGATGGATTATGAGTTCTATTATTTGGTATGTGTATGAATTTGCAAGAAAAGCATGGATTACTAGATTTGCAGATGCTAAATCACAAAAAGAAATAATTGATAAACCTCCTAGATTTAGAGATTTTCCAATTGTTATTGCTGAAAACTGTATAGGATGTGGGTCATGTACTGCAAGTTGTCCTTCACCTACAGCTATTAAATTAGTTAGAGACAAAACTACAGAGGAGGCTGAAGGTTTAACTTATCCAGTTATTAATGAAAGTGGATGTATTAGATGTGGTTTTTGTGCCGAAGTTTGTCCTTCAGACCCTAAAACATTAGAATGTGGTGAAAACCATTTTATTAAAGAAGAATTCAGTATAATTCCATCTAAAAGACGTTATATTGTCGATGATTATTTATGTATTAAATGTAAAGCATGTATTAAAGCATGTCCTGTTGATGCTATTAAAGAAGAAAATGGTAGGATAGTCGTTGATCAACTTAAATGTATAACTTGTGGAGACTGTGTTGATTCATGTAAGGTTAAAGGTGCTATGAAAGGAGTATTTATAGATAATTTAGAAGACCAAAAGAAACTCATTAATCTTATTGTATCTACCCTTGAAAAATATATTGAATCTAAACAGGAGGAATTGGAAAAATTAGAAAGAGAATCTATCTTACAATTAAAACTTCCTTTATCTAGCATATGGGATGAAGCATTAAAAATTATTCCAGATACAGAAATAGCTCATGAGATTATAGAAAATGCAGTTGACAGATTAAAAGTTAGAATTATTACATGGAATAAAGATAAATGTAAAAAATGTCAAATGTGTGTTCCTGAATGTCCTATTGGAGCAATCAGTTTTGATGAAGAAAAAGATACAATAGTTAGAGACAATGATAAATGTTGTAGATGTAGTATTTGTTATCAAACTTGTCCATTTGGAGTTATTAAATATTTCATTTCTAAATTTGTTTTAGATGTAGATGATGATGGTGAAGAATATATGTTTATTACTGTTAAACCATCACATTTAGATTATGATTTTATCAAAGGTGAGCACAATGAAAGCTGAAGGATATGAACGTTTCGGTAAATCTATTCGTGAAGTTGAAGTTCAATGGGATATAGATGATAATAAATGTGCTCATTGTGCAGATAAACCATGTATATCTTCTTGTCCTATTGATGCTGTATATTTGGACCCTAATGGTAATATTAGATTACGTGATTCATGTTTTGGTTGTGTTTTATGTCGTAATTCATGTCCATATGATGCTATATATATGGAGACTAAGATAGCTGAGCCAATCAAGGAAAATGTTCCAAATATTAATAAAGCTTTATGTCGTTCATGTGGAGCTTGTGTTTTAAACTGTAAAACAGGAGCTATTCATCTTAAATCAGAGGGTTCAGATACTTTCAGTGAAATAGATGAAGATAAATGTATGAGATGTGGATATTGTTATAGGGTATGTCCAACTGATGCTATCAAATATGGAGAAATTTTACCTCGTACAGTTAAAGGTGGAAAAGCTATTGTAGTTAATCATAAAAAATGTATAGGTTGTATGACTTGTACAAGAGTTTGTCCATCTAAAGGTTCTATTTTAATTAGTGAAACATTAAAATTACCATATATTAATCCTGGCTACTGTGCAAGATGTGAAGAATGTATGCATGCTTGTCCATCTACTGCAATCAAATTTTCTTCACGTAAAAGAGCATATGCAGAGTACAGTAAAATTAGAACTTCAGATACTATTAGTGAGATTGTAGATAAGGATATTTCAGTTTTATCTCATAATATTTCAAGAATAGATAGGATAATATCTGACCTTGCAATACAATTTTCCAATGAATTAGATGAACAATGTGAAAGTGAAGTAGAACCTGATGATTTTAATGATTTTAAATGTTCACTAGAACTCAAATTTAATGCATCAGATGTCATCATTAAAAAATTTGAAGATATTACAGGATCAAATTATTCTATAGCTGAATTTAATAATATTATAGATTCTTTTCCTCCTAAAAGGAGAATTTTTGTTGATGAATTTAGATGCGTTGGTTGTGGTGAATGTATAAATGTATGTCCTGTAGAAGGAGCTATATACTTAGATTATCCTGCACCAGTCCATATAACTAATAAATGTGTTTACTGTGCAAAATGTGTTGAAGCTTGCCGATTTGATTATATTACATTACTTGAAGAGTCTTTTGAATCTGAAGATGATAAGATATATTATATATCTAGTGAAATACATGAACCAAGAGAAGGTACACTTGAAATATCTAATATTGTTTGTCAAGGATGTGGTGTATGTGTAAATATTTGTCCAACTGATGCACTTAAATTAAATGACAGTGACCATATAGATTTTACTGAAGATAATTGTATATACTGTAGAGAATGTGAATATTTATGTCCTGTTAAAGCTATCCAGATTACTTTAAATACTTCAAAACAATTATGAGCTAATTATGATCATATTCAATGTATTAATATTATAAGTTTTTAATTATAGGATTTTAGGATTATTTATATAATATATTTACCTAAATTTGATTATTTAACTAAGAGGATTATTTTTATTAAGACTTAAGTTTTTTAAAAATTAATTTTTATAGGAGGAATAATTTGACGGATAAAGTTTATATTACTGACTGTGAAGGACCATTAACATTAAATGATAATGCTTTTGAAATGTGCTCAAATTTTATTAAAGATGGCCATGAATTATATAAAATACTAAGTAGTTATGATGATTATTTAGTTGAAATAGAAAAGAGACAAGATTATCATGTTGGTGGAACTTTAGCATTTATTACACCATTTCTTAAAGCAGCTAATATTACTAATCAGGATTTAATCGATTATTCTAAGGAAAATATTAATGCTGTTAGTGGTATAGAAAATGTCTTTTTTATTAGTAATAATTTTATTGATTCTTATATTGTCAGTACAAGTTATAGCCAATATATTAAAGCATTATGTGATAAATATGATTTTCCTTTCGAAAATACATATAAAACTAATGTAGATTTAGATGAGTATGATATTTCAAATGATGAAAAGGAAAAAATCGAAGAGTTTAGAATTAAAATATTAGAATGTAAATCTTTAATTGATTTTAGAGATAATTTAGATTCTAAACAACTTAAAGAAGATGTTAATACTTTAAACCATATCTTTTTCAATCAAATTAAAGAATTAAATTCATTTAAAATAATGGATAAAATTAATCCTGTAGGGGGTACAGAAAAAGAAAATTGTGTTAAGGATATATTATCAAAATATGATATTGACTTATCAAAAGTTATTTATGTAGGAGACAGTATTACAGATTTAGAACCTCTACGTTATGTTAAAGAAAATGGAGGATTAGCTGTTTCATTTAATGGAAATAAATATGCAGTAGAAAATGCTAATATTGCTATTGTTTCAGATGATGCTATTGCATTTGCAGTTATACTAGATTTATTTGGAAGACTAGGTAAATATTATACTTTAGGATTTATAGACCAATATGAATTTTTCCCTGAAGGAATCTATGAAGGTTTTAGAATTAGTCATAAATTTTTAGATTACTTTAAAGAAAAATATGATGGTAAAGATTATCCTATCATTGCTAAAATTACTGATGAGAATAGGGAAGATTTAATAAATAAAAGTGTAGAAATGAGGCATAAAATCCGTGATGAAGATGTTGCTTCAATAATGTAATTTAAGTGATAAAATGACAGATTATAGTTTGGTTGAAGATACTTTCTTTGAAAGTTTTAGAGGAAAATATATTAGGGCCTTAATCACTGCTGAAGATGAATTAACTGCAAAAGAAGCAGCTTATGATTCTACATCTACTCCTAGTTCAGTTATAGGAAGAATTGAAGGTGGAGTTGAAGGTCCTCTTTCTAAAGATAAAACACCTGATGGTAGACCAGGTTATATTACTCAATACTGGTATAGTATAGATAATTTAAAAAAATATGAACTTGAATTATCTTACAGAATCCGTCAAGATATTTTAGTTAAACCTTTCACTTCAATGTTTTCATATACTGAAAACCCTATAGGTTTTATTCCTATGATGGAACAGGTAGGTCACTGTGGAGATGGTTATGAATGGGAAGAGGAAATATATGGTCGAGAAATGATTCATGTTCCTATTGCTGTTCCTGATTTTTTAATAGATAAAGAATTAGGATATGGATCTGGTATTATGGGTGCAAATTTTTGGTATATGTGTAGCAGTAAAGAAGCTGTTTTAGAGGCAGGTAGAAAAATTATTGATGCTGTAATGGAAGTTCCTGGTGCATGTACTCCATTTGGTATATGTTCTGCAGCAAGTAAACCTGAAACTAATTTTCCCCAAATTGGACCTTCAACTAATCATCCATATTGTCCATCACTTAAAAAACATTTAGGAGATGAATCTAAGGTTCCTCAAGGTGTAAATTTTATTCCTGAAATTGTTATTGATGCAGTAGATGAAGAGTCTATGAAAAATGCAGTTAAAGCTGGAATTAATAGTATTTTAGATGTTGATGGAATTGTCAAAATTTCTGCAGGTAACTTTGGTGGAAATTTAGGTGAAGATACTTTCTATTTACATGATATATTAGGTATTTAGGTGTTTTTATGGAAATTGCTGATGATATTAAATATGATGTTATTGGGTTTGGTGCATTAAACTTGGATAAATTATTTACTGTTGATTCTATTGCATGTCATGATGAAGAAAGTGGCATCATCAAAGAAGATTATTCTCCAGGAGGTTCAGCTGCTAATACTATTATTGCTCTTGCAAAATTAAATCTTACAACATCATATATTGGTAAAATAGCTAATGATGAAGAAGGAGAAATTCTTGAGTATAATCTTGTTAAGAATAATGTATACTTAAATAACTTAATTTATGCTAATGAGGGAGTATCTGGTCAGGTATTAGGATTTGTTGACTTAAAAGGAGAAAGAGCATTATATATACAAACTGGTGTTAATGAAGAAATAGACTTGCAGGAAATAAATTTAATTGAACTTGTAAGGGGTAAAATTTTACATTACACTTCACTGTTTGGTAAAAGTTTTCAAACTCAAAAGGATTTAATTAAATTACTTCCAGATTCTATTAAATTAAGCTTTGATCCAGGTCTTATTTATGCAAAAAAGGGTGTAGAGGACATAAAAGTAATCCTTGATAGAACAGATATTTTACTTATAAATGAAAATGAACTTTTTGTATTATTTGAAGAATATTATAGAAAAAGAGATAATATTCCAGATGAAACTAAATTAAGCTTTAGAGATTTAGCCCTTAAAATCCGTGATGATGGTATTGAAACAGTTGTTGTTAAAAGATCATCTAAAGGTGCATATGGTATCAACTTAGATGATGATGAGGTTAAAGTTCCAATTTTTAAAGTTGATGCTAAAGATACAACAGCTGCAGGAGATGCATTTAATGCAGGATTTTTATATGGTTTTATTCATGATTATGATTTGGAAAAATCAATTACTATAGGTAATTGGGTAGCTTCAAGAGCAGTATGTGGAATAGGTATTTCTAATCTTCCGGATAAATCAGATTTAGATAAATTTTTAGAGGAATATTATTAATTATTTACAAAAATTTAAAATATATAAAAAAATTATAATTTCTTTAGTAAAAATTTTATATTAATATTATACTTTATAAAAATGAGCATATAGTGAAAAATATAATAAACAATAAACTCATATTTATTATATATATGGGAGGTAGCTTATGGAACTTAAATTTCAAAAAAAGATGGAAC
The DNA here is from genome assembly GCA_900314605.1 of uncultured Methanobrevibacter sp. Lineage (GTDB taxonomy): Archaea > Methanobacteriota > Methanobacteria > Methanobacteriales > Methanobacteriaceae > Methanarmilla. Next base: position 13,768 of record OMVX01000042.1, read on the forward strand.
TTTTAGAAAAAGAAGTCATTTTAAAATCTGTTGAGTTAGATGATGATAATATTGAAGATTTTAAAGTTGATATAGGCGATTTCAATTCTAAAGAAAGATTTATAGCAATTTCTCCTCGTTGTATACGATGTAATCTTTGTGTTGAAGAATGTCCTGTAGGTGCCATAAGTGATTCAACATATTCAAAACGTGCAAGAATTTTAGAAAATTGTGTAAAATGTGAAATATGTGTTGGAACTTGCCCAATTTCAGCTATTTATATTTTTGAATCTGAATCTTTAATTAATAATGAAGCAGAGGATATTAAAGATCAAACTTTAGATTATACATTTAATGAAATTAATATTCCCCACAGGATTGTAAGACTTAATACTATTGAAATGGATAGAAATAAATGTATAGGCTGTGGCCATTGTGTAAAATATTGCCCAACTAGTGCTAATAAATTAAAATCAAAATTATATATTGAAGAAGCAGAATCAAAGACATATGATAATTTAGACCAATCAATGTTATATCCGTTTATTAATAAACAATTATGTATTGGATGCGGATCATGTGTAAATATTTGCAGTCAAGATGTATACACTCTAGATAGATTTTTAGGTCCAATTATTCCAACTAAAAATCTTTTAATAGATGAGGATGCATGTGTATCATGTTTTTTATGTGAAGAAAATTGCCCTACTCAAGCTATAGTATTAAATTCACAAAATATTCCAGAGCTTGATGATGATAAATGTATTAGATGTAATGTATGTACAATGAAATGTCCAGTTGGAGCATTAAATTTTGAAAATCTTAATTATAATGATGATTAATCATTATTCATATTAAATTGAGTATGCTTAATACTCATATTATTAAAAAATTTAAAGTTTTATAGAATAAATGAAGTGTTTATTATGAAAGCAAGAGAAATGATGGATAAAAATTATTTAAGTGTTAAAGCATTTGATTCTATAGAGAATGTATCTAAAATTATGGAAGACTATAAAAGATTTACCTGTCCGGTAGTTGATGATAATAATAAGTTAATTGGATGGGTAACAGCTTTAGATATTACTAAAGGTTTAAGAGAGGGTAATGATAAAATTTCTGAGATAATGCATAAACCTGAAGAAACTAATGCTTTAAAAGAAGAGGATTCTGCTCGTAAAGCAGTCCTTGAAGTTAATGAAGATAGGGTATTAGCTATTCCAGTTTTTGATGATAATGAAATTTTAAAAGGTATTATTCGTTCATTTGATGTTATCGAAACTTTTTCAGAATTATATGAAACAAAAGTTTATAAAATATATGAAGCTATGCAGGGACAATTAAAAGGTGTTACTTGGGATGAACTTATGAAGGCATCTGCAATTGTATCTACTCGTACCACTGGTGTTAAAATCACTCCTGAGGAATATGATAAAAATATTCATAATGCTACATTTGGTAATGCAGTATGGGCAACAGGTGGACTTGAAAACTTTTTTGTAGGTTTAATATCTGTTGGAGAAATGGTTATTGCTCGTAAAATTGGTCAAAGACGTAAATAAATATTAAATCTTTATTTTATAAACTTTAAATTTATATTTTATTTATTTTAATTCTTTTTTTATTTTCTTAAAATTTTTCTATTCCAATAAAACTAAAGTATATTAATGTTAATATATAAATTAAATATAATGTATATCTTTAGTATTTTTTAATTTAATATTTAATTTATAAAATTTTTTAAGGGATTTTATGCGTACATATAATGAATTTGAAGGAAAAACTATTTTAGTTACTGGCGGTGCAGGTTGTGTTGGTAGTAATTTATCTCGTAAATTAGCAGATTTAGGTGCAGAAAAAGTTATTATTTTTGATAATATGTCATCTGCTTATCATTGGAATATACCTATAAGAGATAATATTGAATTTATTAATGGAGATATTCTTAATGATGAGGATTTAAAGAGGGCTTTTAAAGAAAGACCTGATTATGTTTATCATTTAGCAGCTCATTTTGCTAATCAGAATAGTGTTGATCAACCTGAAACTGATTTAATGGTTAATGGTTTAGGTATTCTTAAAACTTTAGAGCATGCTCAATTAACAGGTGTAGATCGGTTTGTTTATTCTTCTAGTGGTTGTGGTGTTTATGGTTTAGATTCTAAAATGCCTTTTGAAGAACATGATATTTCAATTTCTTTACATACTCCTTATCAATTAACTAAATTACTCGGTGAATTATATACTAATTATTTCCATAACTTATATGATATGCCTATTGTTAATGCAAGATTCTTTAATGTTTTTGGCCCTGGTGAAGTTCCAGGTAAATATAGAAATGTTATTCCTAATTTCTTCTATTGGGCTATGAATCATCAAGCATTACCTATTACGGGTGAAGGTACTGAAACTAGAGATTGGACTTTTGTTGGTGATATTTGTAATGGTCTTATAGCTATGGGTATTGAAGAGGAGGCTATTGGTGAAGCTATTAATTTAGGTTCTGGTGAAGATCATCGTGTAATTGATATGGCAAACAGGGTTAATGAATTATCTCAAAATCCTGCAGGTATTGAATTTAAACAGAGACGTAATTGGGATGCTAAAACCAAACTTTTATCTTCTATTGAAAAGGCTAAAGATATTTTAGGATATAAACCTACTGTATCTTTTGATGATGGACTTGTTAAGGTTCATGATTGGTTTAGTGAAAATTGGGATAATATTCAGCAATCAGCAGAATTTGATTAGATTACCATTCAATTTTTTTTATTTACTATTAAATTATTATTTTAGAATTTAAATTAAATTCTCATTTTTTTTTAAACTTTTTTTTTCTTGTTATTTAAAATGTTATTATATTTATATATTATTTATCCTATTTTAGGCATTTATTTTTAATATTACTCATATAAAATTATTAATTAATTAATTAATTAATTAATTAATTAATTAATTTGTTTAAGATAAATCCTATAAACAAAAATTTCTTTTCCTGTTTTTAGAAATTATGAGGTTGTAAAATTTTATAGGCTTATTATATTTTTATATGTTTTTGTGTCCAATTTTGCATTTGGAAGTCTAGAAATGTTAGAATTCCATTTTTAGT
>OMVX01000048.1 GCA_900314605.1 uncultured Methanobrevibacter sp.
TATTACTATACCGGCATAATAATGACCCTTGAAAACTCCTTCTCTCAAATTTTTCTCAGAGACAAATTTCCATTTAAATTTAGTATTATTTTTTAGTTCATCTACTAGTTCATTTCCAATATTAATATGTGTACCTTCAAAGGTGGTACCTTTATCCAAATTAGCAATTGCAAATTCTACATTTCCCGTATTTCCATATGGATCCCAACATGCTTGTATATTTAATAGAGCATAAAGAGAAGGAAGAATAATAATTGCAATTAAGACAATTGTTACAATAGGATTAGATATTGTTGCCTTTAAATCTTTTTTTATTATCTCCTTAATATTCTTTAAAGAATGTCCAGTCATAATTACCCTCAAAAATTAATAATATCTAATAAGATATGATTATTTTAAATGATTACAAAAATTATTAATATTATTATAAAATTATTAATATTATTAATATATTAACCTAATTCAAAATACCCTAAGCAATATAAATTATAAATAGCATACCTATTATAAAATCTATTATATTTAATTTAAAAACTACCACCAAATTACAATATAAGATTAATTTAATCTCAAAACATGATAAGGCTAAAATAAAAGACTCTAAAATAGATATAGAAGTCGAATATATTATATTATTTAATATATTAATAATACAAACCTTTTAAAAAAAATAATATTATTACATATACTATGTTCATTTGCTATTAATATAGTTAATTATTTTGATTATTTTATAAAAAAAAGTAAAAAAAAATGATGAATTTTATAAAAGATATCAAGTAATAATATCAATTTTAGGCTCAAAATTATTAAAAATAATAAAATTTTGAGGTATGAAGAATACTGAAAAAATTTAATCTGTTATTGAGTGTATGAATTTAACAGATAATATCATCATATATATAAAGATTTTTATGTATTTAATAAAACAAAATTTTTATTTATCTAAATTAAATTCAAAGAAAAATATTTTAGAAACAATATAATACAATATAATATATACATTTTGTATTATTTGCTATTGGTAATCTTAATTTTTTAAATAATTCTTATATTATTTTAAAATAAAGGTTTTTTGGCGATTTTTTAAATAAATTTTAAGGTATTTTCAGAAACTTATAATATTTCTTATTGATAAATTTATTATTATATGTATAATTTAGTATGAATTAAATAATTATATTAGACTTAATATATGATAAACTACAAGTAATTATAGATAAATTATTTTTAAATAATAATGATAGTTTAGTGTTTTACACAAAAATAGGATTAATAATATGAAAAAAATAGCAATAATTCCAGGAGATGGAATAGGTAAAGAAGTAATGAAAGCATCACAATATGTGCTAGATTATTTTGATTTGAATTTTGACTATAATGATGCTTTAGCTGGAAGAGAATGCTTTGATAAAACTGGAACTACAATTCCAGAAGAAACAATAAAAATATCAAAAAAATCTGATGCAACATTATTTGGAGCAATTACTTCCACCCCAGGAGAGAAAAGTCCAATAGTAACATTAAGAAAAGAACTTGAAACATATGGAAATTTAAGACCTATTAAATCATTTGAAGGGGTGAATTGCATATATGATGATTTAGACTTTATAATTATACGTGAAAATACAGAAGGCTTATATTCACAAGATGAAGAAATTATAAAAGAGAACGAAGAAGTAATTGCAAGAAAAATAATTACAAAAAAAGCATCAAAAAGAATATGTGAATTTGCATTTAAACAGACTATAAAAGAATCAAGAACAAATGTTACAGCTGCTCATAAATCAAATGTTTTAAAATTAACAGACGGAATATTTAAAGAGAGCTTTTATGAAGTAGCAAAAAATTATCCAGATATTGAAACAAATGATTTCTATATAGATGCTACATCATTATATATCGTTAGCAATCCTCATATTTTTGATGTTATTGTAACTGAAAACCTTTATGGAGATATTATATCTGATGAATCTGCAGGACTTGTTGGTGGATTAGGTTTAGCTCCTAGTGGTAATATTGGAGATAAAAATGCTCTTTTCGAACCAGTACACGGGTCTGCTCCTGATATTGCAGGTAGAAATATATCAAATCCAATAGCAATGTTACTTTCAACTTCTATGATGTTAAGTTATCTTAAATATGATTTTGAAGCTAAATTAATTGAAAAAGCTTGCAGAGAAGTTTTAAGAAAAGGTAAAGTATTAACTCCAGATTTAGGTGGAACTGCTAAAACATATGAACTAGCTGATGCAGTTTTATGTAATATTAGAGAAATTGAATAATAAATTAGAGGGTATATAATGATTAATATAACAACTTTTCTAGATGCAAACAGTAAACGATTAAAGAAAGATATTTTTTATTGTCCAGAACATGATGCTAGATACACTTCAAAAGATTTTTTATCTATCATATCAGAAATTGGAAGAATTTTAAAAAGTAAAAATATTGAAAAGGGAGATAGGGTTTTAATATATTTAAAAAATTCCCCTGAATATTTATTTTCTATTTTTGCCATATGGAGAATTGGAGCAGTTGTTATTCCTACAAACAGAATTCTTACAGATGATGAAATTCAATATATGATAGATAATAGCGAATGTAAACTTATTATAACAGACTCTGAAGCAAAAGACTTAGTTGAAAAACTAAATATTAACTCTTACATTCCTCAATTTGAAGAAATAGACACATACAGAAATAAACCAGTTTTAAATGCTGAATATACTAAGTGGGATGATCTATGTCAACTACAATATACCTCAGGTACAACAGGAAAACCTAAAGGAGCTATGCTCACACATGGTAATTGGTTTACTGCAATACATAATGAGTGTGATGTACTTCAATTAAGACAGGATGATGTTGCATTAATTATATATCCTATGGCACATGTAGGTCTTTCATGGGCTATATCTGCACTTTCTGCAGGTGCACTATATATTATGATGAAAGAATATGATATTGACAATTATAGAAACCTATGTGAAAAAGAAAGAGTAAGTGTTTTAAGTGGTATGCCCCCAATCATACATACCTTATCTACTCATCCTGAATATGCAAAACAATTTAGCTCTGTTAAAGAGATAATTTCAGGTGGAGGTCCACTTCACAGAAAAATATGGAAAGATTTCCAACATATCTATGGAATACCTGTAATAAATGCATATGGATTAAGTGAATCAATAGTTATTGGAACTGGAACAGTTATAAGAGCAGAAGATTACTACAGTGCAGATAGATATGAAAGTGTAGGTCATCCAGTATGTTTTTCTGAAGTAAAAATTGTTGATGCTGAAAATCCGAAAATTGAACTTGAGAAATATGAACAAGGAGAAATAGCACTTCGTGGAGGAGCAATAGCAAAAGGATATTGGAATATGCCTAAAAAGACACGTGAATCATTTCTTGAAGATGGATGGTTTTTAAGTGGAGATATTGGATATATAGATGAAAACGATCGTTTATTTATTACAGACCGTAAAAAAGAAATGATAGTTATGAGTGGATGGAAAATATATCCAACTGAAGTAGAGGAAATTTTAATAAAACATGCTGCGGTTAAAGATATTGCAGTATTTTCAATTAGTCATACCCACCGAGGAGAAATACCTGTTGCGGCAGTTATCTGGAGTGATAAAGTTAAAAATGAAAATAAGGAAAAATTAAAAGAAGATTTAATTAATTATGGAAAAGAACATCTTGCAAGATATAAAGTTCCTCGTAAAATATTTACAAGAGATACTCTTCCAAGGATAAATGGTTGGAAATTACTTAGAAAAAAATTAAATGAAGAATATGAAGAATATGCTGATAAATAATCTTAATTATAACTTTTTTATTAAACAATCATAAATAATATATTTATTTTAAAAAGGTTGTATGGTATATCTTTAGTGAATAAAATAAGTACTGACTATAATTCATCGCCAATAAACTTATTATTAATATTATAAATCATTTTATTAAAGGGATAATAATATTATGTAATTTAAAAAGTTTTTTAATTAATGATTTGATTTATAATACTAATTATAATAATTATTTTAAAAAAAAAATAAGATAAACTATGATTATTTATAAATCATAGTTCCAATACCTTCTTTAGTAAAAATTTCAAGAAGGATAGAATGTTTAACTCTACCATCAATTATATGTGCAGATTTTACTCCACCATTAAGAGCATTGACACATGTTTCGATTTTTGGAATCATACCCCCGCTAATAATTCCCTCTTCAATAAGTCCCGGAACCTCATCAACACGAATTCTCTGAATTAAAGTTGAAGGGTCATCAGGGTCACGTAAAAGCCCTGGAACATCAGTTAAAATAATAAGTTTTTCTGCATCTACATTTTGGGCAATTTCCCCTGCTGCTGTATCCGCATTAAGATTTAAGGTAGATCCATTTTCACCTAAACCAATAGGTGCAATAACAGGAATATAATTATTAGATGTAAACATTTCAAGAATTTCATTATTTATACAGATAACTTCACCAACAAAACCTAAATCTACTTCCTTAGTTTCACCAGTAGATTCATTAATTAACATATTAGGTTTTTTTCTAGCACGAATAAGTTCACTATCTTTACCTGAAATACCTATACTTTTTCCACCATGTAGATTAATCTGAGAAACAATATTAGTACTTATTTTACCAACCAAAACCATTTGAATGATTTCCATAGTTTCTTCATCAGTTACACGTAGACCTTCAACAAATTCAGATTTTTTACCTAATTTTTCCATAGCCCTTGAAATTTCTGGCCCTCCACCATGTACAACAATAGGATCTATACCTACATATTTAAGAAGTACTGTATCCCTAGCAGTAAGAGCCATAGAATCCTCATTGACCATTGCATGGCCACCATATTTAATTAATATTTTTTTACTGTGAAATTTTTTAATATAAGGTAATGCTTCCATTAAAATATTTACATTATACATATAATCACGACAATAACAATATACTCTTTAAAACCTAATTTAAAAAATTAAACTAAAATAAAATATATTTTAAAAATAATTTAACAGTTAAAATATATAAAGTCAAAATTTAAAATAAATTTCTAATAAAATAAAAATTAAAACCATTTCAAAGAGTGTGTTTAAAAAAAATAAGTAAAAAAAGATTTGACAAACTTATCGTTTTTTCCAGGTTTGTTTAGCTCCTCTTCCATGTTTATTTCCTGGTTTTTTATAACCGGATTTTGGTCTGGTTCTTCTGTTTGTACCTTTTACTTTAGCCATCTTATCACCTATAAAATTTAATTAGAAAAATATAATGAATTAAATTATTTTTAACAATTAATAAAAGAATAATTCTTAAATAATAATCACTTATTGAAATAATAATTTATATAACAAAAACTAATCTATTTATTATAGTATATAATAGTTTGCATAAATCTATTAATTTTAATTATATTTCATTATTTAAAATAAAAATAAAATAAATTTTATCTAGGTAGTATATTCCCCATTTATCTTAACATAATCATAGCTTAAATCACAACCCCATGCAGTTGCTTCACCATCAGATAAATTTAAATCAATATCAACAACTATATCAGTTGAAGACATTAATTTTTCAGCAGTAATTAGATTATCTGTTCCTTCAAAAGCTAATATTTCACCATTTTTTACAAGATAAACAGATTTATCCGAATCAGGTTTTTCAAAAATACTCTCATTTCCAATAGAGATGGAAATTATATTAGGGTCCATTTCACAACCAGAATAACCTACAGCAGATACAATTCTTCCCCAATTAGGGTCTTCACCAAATAATGCGGATTTAAATAACATTGAACTAACTACAGATTTTGAAGCTAAAACTGCATCAGTAGGAGATGATGCCCCTTTAATATTAACTTCTAAAAATTTATTTGCACCTTCTCCATCACGTACCATTTGCTTAGCTAAATTTATACATACATAGTCTAAAGCTTTTTGGAAGTCTTTATTTATTATATCACCACTAACAACTTCAACATTAGATTTACCATTTGCCAATAAAATTGCTGTATCATTAGTACTTTCATCACCATCAACAACAATCATATTAAAACTTTTAGATACTGAATTTTTTAATGCAATATTAATATATTTCGAATCAATAATTGCATCAGTTGTAATATATGCTAACATTGTACCCATATTAGGTGCAATCATACCGCTACCTTTACATATTCCACCTATTCTAACAGGTTTACCCTCAATATTAATCTCTACAGCACATTCTTTAGGATGAGTATCAGTTGTCATAATAGCCTTTGCAGCATCAGTAGATGCCTCAGCTGAATGTGTGAGTTTTAAAGATACTTTATCAATTAATGGTTCAATAATGTCCATTGGCATTTTCCGACCAATGACTCCTGTTGATGATGATGCAATTTGATCTTTTGGAATATTAATTAACTTACTTGTATGCTCTACAATATACTCACAGTCTTCAATACCATGACTACCTGTAAAACAATTAGCATTACCACTATTTGCTACAATTGCAGATAATTTACCATCTTTAATAACTTCTTTAGTATGGATAACTGGTGCAGCAACCACTTTATTAGATGTAAAAACTGCCGCTGCATTACTATCTAGAGATAAGATTATTGCAACACCATACTTTCCTTGTTTAATACCTGCAGTTTCAACACCACTAACAGCACATATTCCGCCTTCAATAATTTTAATATTATCCTCATTAATTGACATTTAATCACTGAATTAAATTTTTAAAACAATACAATTTTTAATAATATTAGATTTAAATATATAAAAACTTTATTATATTAAATTTTTATTTATATTAGATTTAAAAGTATAAAAACTTTATTATTCATAAATTTTTAAGTTTTAAATAAAAAAAATAATTAATTATCAAAATTATGATTTTATATAAAAAAATTAAATCTTTAAAGACCTTAAAAATATATTAAATTAATACAAATAATTATTTTAATAAAAAAAGCTAATCATAAAAGGAGGTTCCTATAATATCTGTATCATTAGAATCAAATTGTTTTATTTGATGAACTCTTATAAGAGATTTAGCATCCATATCATAACTATTTAAAAATATAAAATTACCTTGAGGAGTCTTTATAATTTGACTAGAATCAGCATGTATAAGATATACATTTCTCCAAAGTTTATCTTTACCTGTTACTCCATCAAAATCAGCATCACAACCACCACGAGACATATCACAGGTGATTTCTCCTTCTGGAACTGTTTGGTTTCTATGAGTATCTTTAGGAGTGTCGGTTAATGTACCTATTTTATGACAAAATGGACAATAACTAACCCAAGATTTAGTATATTCTTTATAAGATAGACCTGTTTCAACACTAGGTTTCATATGAACAGTAATAACAGGAACAATTTGTCCTTGAGAAATATAATTATGAGTAGAATATTGTACAGATAAAGGATTAGATTGACTATTATCTACAGTAGTTTGGTATGCAAAAATAGAACATAAAACAGCAACAATAAAAATAAAAACAAATACCAAAATTAATTTAGATTTAATATTCAATACTATACCTCCATTATTAATTAATAAATATTTTACCCTAAAATTTCTTATCTTAATTTGAAAAATATTATATACAAAAATTATTTCAATAATTTAATGAATTATATATTATAAGTTATAACATCTTATATTCCCTATAAAATGCATTTGATGTAATTATAGATTAATCAACATTATATATAAAACTTATTTAAAAAAAATTAATAAATAATGAATTAAAATAAGGATTAAAGGATATTTGATAAAAACTAATACCTAAAAATTATGAAATAAAAATATAAAATGAATAATCATAGAATAAAGATAAGAGTGATATAAAAATTTAAAAAAAATAAGAAAATATAAGATATAAAAAGAACTAAGGAAAATAATATAATTTAAAAGATAAAAATAATAAAATATTAAAAAGAATTAAAAAAGATTAGATAAATCAAGATTAATAATCAAAAATATATAATATGATTATTCTTATAAAAATTAAATAATATATCAAATATAAAAATTTAAAAAAAATAAGAAAAAATAATCTAAATAACTTTAATCATAAATTAATTTAAAATATTTAAAAACAGCTGATATTAATAATATAAAATAAAATAAATTAGCAAAAAAGAATAGTATAAATAAATTAAATATGATAGACAATTTAAAATTAACAAAACCTATTAAAAATTATTGAAAAGAAAATATAAATTCATTAAATAAATATTTAATAAAAAGAATTATTTAAAATAAGATAATATAAAATTAAATACTGAATTAAACAAAAAAATAAAAAATCAATGATATAATGAATTATAATAAAAATTCTTACTTATAAGTTAAAACATAAAAACATTACTAAAACTATTAGCAAAAAGGGAAAAATTAGGGTCAATTATAAAAACAGAATTTATAGGTTAAAAAAAAAATTTGGGGATATACTGTAATTATAATGATAAAAAAATATATTATAATACTCGAATATACAATAATATATAAAATTAACTAGCTTATAATCAAATAGAAAATTTGTTCAATAAATAGTTCAAAATGAAAAAGACAAGTCATATATCAAATTATTAATATTGATAATAGTCACTTCCACTATCTTGATAGGAGTAATCATCTGTTTGATATTCCTGATAAGAACTATCATCATAATCACTATAATAAGTATCATCAGTATTATTTGAAGCAGTATATTCTACTACAGTATCCTGATTTAATCCACTTTCGTCAAAATTATCAATTGATCTATTTTCATAAAGACTAATATTATGGGTCACATCAACTGGCAAGTGAGTAGTATTATTTTGGGTAATATTTGTTTGATTATCTCCATTAAATCCCATAGAAATGCCAATTGAAGAACCTAAACCAAAAGCAATAATCACTAAAATAAAACCTATTATAATTTGTCTAGGTCTTTTAGATCTTCTTCGTCTTCTTCTTCTTAATCTCCTTCGTTTTTGTCTGCGTATCATATCCCCATAACCCTAAATTTAATTATACACAAAACATTTTTTTTTCACAATATTTTTCAATATGAAAATAAATTCATACATCAACAAATACGTAAAAAAAATAAACAATAGGAGAAGAGGTATATGTGTTAATAAAAATAATTTTATTTCATTTTTCGCATACATCTTGAAATTAAATTTTACCTCAATAATGATTTTTAGAAACCTATATTTCCATAAATATTTAATTTACGAAATTTGTGTTTCAATATATACAATTAAATTTGTATAAGAAAATTATTAATTGTCTATTTATACATTAAGAAATTGAAATATTGAAAGGAATATGAATTTAAATTCATATTAAAAGTATTATGTATTCCTTTACGGAATAATGACATTCAACAAAAATATGCATATATAAAAAGCAAATCAGATATTCACAGTTATACATTCATATTAAATTAAGAACATCATCATGTTAAATTAACTACATTGTAATATATTATAAACTATTTAAATACTTTGTTATGTGTGTATGTGTGTACACATATAAACATTAAAAGTAATAAAAATTTTTTTTATAAATAAATATTAAAAGAATTTTTAAACTTTATAAAAGATATAAAAGACTTTTTTGGCTATTAATATTAAAATAAAAACTATAAATTTTTAAAATAAATAACATATAAATTATATAAAATTTTATTAATTTTTATATATTAATAATTAAAAAATTAATTAAATAATGATATATATATCTTAAATTATAAAATAATTAAATTTTAATTAAATTATAATAGTAATGAGTAATAAAAAATTTATATATAATGTGTACATACACACATACACACATACATAAACAAATATATAAATCAAAATATTAAAGTATAAGTAAATATATTAAAGTATATTTTAGTAAGTAATTCATTACATTAATAAATATATAAATATACATTGGAATAATTAGAAAATAATATATATAAGTTAATAAAAAATTAGTTTAATGGCAAATAAAGAAGAAGTGGATAGGATTTGGAAACTATCCGAAAAATCACGGATGAATATTTCTCTTCCAAAAGACTTAGCTAACTGGTTGGACACCAATGCGTCTGAGAATTGGAGATTAGATAAAGGTGCAAGATCTAAAGAAGTTACTCGTATCTTACTTGATGCTAAACGTCGAAGTGAGGAAGAACTTTAGAATTATTAATTAACCAACTATTTTTATCAAACTTTTATAAAAACTCACATATATTTAAAGCTTATTTTAAAATTAAAGCTATTTAAGAAAATAATTTCTAATAAATAGTTCATATACTTAGAAATAAGTAAAAATATCTTATTTTATTTAATAACACAGTATTCTCTAAAAAATAGCAATCTCAATAATTATATCAAAATTAAAGAAGAAAACCATATTCTTAAATAAAACTGTCTAGTTTAAAAAAATAAATATAAAAAATAGAAATTAAAATTAGAATTAGATTAAAAATTATAAAAAATAAAAAAATATTACTTAAACAGTTCTAAGATGCAGCTGCATATATTATTACAATCGCTAAAACAATAAGAGCATAAAAGGATTGTCCTAAAACTGCTAAAAAGTAACATAAGAAGAATACAAAAATAAAAAGTCCGATCAATTTACCTTTCTGATTAGTGAATATATTAATAATAGTCCTTGAAAATTCAGAAGGAACATTATATGCGTAAATACCATTAACTAATTCAAATACAACCAAAGATAAAGGTTTACCAAATGCAGAAATATCATCTGCTATTTGTGCTCTTTCACCAGCTTCTCTTCTACTTCGACCAATACCTGCTCTAATTTTAGCACCATTATTTAAAATAAACCAAGCTGTATCTAAACCTGCTCTAATTGCTAAATCTTTACTAGGGAATCTTGCAATAAAGTCATCTCCACCTTCACGATAACCTTCAACTTGACCATGGCATTCAGTCTCAACAAAACTTTTAACACCATTCATTAATTCTAAAAGCTTATCTCTACCATATTTATTAATAAATCCAGTAGAATCAATAATATCAATAAATAAATAATTATCATAAACTGTTTTACGAGACTTTCCAATTTCAAAAGGACCATCCATAACTAATGCATATTCTCCACCAAGCTTAGTAAAAGCAATGCCTGAGAAACCTCCTGCTTCACGAGTATAATTAATAGACCTTTCTAAAGCAGCAGCACCAGTCATACCTACTGCACCTGTAACAATTAAATTATTTTTAGAACCTAAACTAATCATATGCAAAGCAGTCTTAATAGCCTCATTTTTACTAGACATTTTAGCAATAACCTCTGAGGAAGATCTTTCTACAATTTGACCTTTAGATTCTTTAATCATATTTACAAAATCATTCATAATTTTATGAGGACGAGGAATTTCAATATATAAGTAACGATCATTACCCATAATAATATTACTTACAAGAGCATATTCATCAACATTCTGCTGAGCTGGTTTTAATTCATAAAAACTATGATTTTTAGGAAAATTTTCCTCACCAACATCTCTTACTAAATTATAAAAAATAGTATCATTATTAATTTTTGCCGGTTCAAGTTCAAGTAGGACAGTTTCAGTATAATTAAATAAATCAACATATTCTGTTTCTGTTTCATTAGTTGGGAAAAATTTTGTACCAATACTAATAGCCTTACAACCAGTAAATGTTGAAATTAAATAACGTGTAATACTATGATTTGACATTGTCTTGTTCACCCCTTTCTAAGAATACTTCAAAATCACCAGGCTTTTCAAGCATAATATCAGATTTAACAGTAACAAAAGGAAACTTCCAAGAACCTAATCTACTAGCAACTGTACTTGCAATATTTCTTGAATTCTTTTTAATAAAAGTTTCATCAAAAGCATCAATTCGAATTTCAATATTAAAAGGAGGATAATCCATAACCTCATCAGAATAAAGTGTATTCAAATTAAAAGTACCTGGTTTTGTAAATAAATCATTTCTAACAGCAATTAAAGGTTTTTTTGGAAGTCTTAATCTTTCAGAAACTGCATTAGAAATAGAACCTGCATTTTTAACAGTTACTTTATAATCTCTTGGATGTACAAAAACAAAAATTACAAAAGGAGCAGCAGATTCTACTCCATCAACCATATTCATAACTTCTTTAAACATAGGTAATTTAGATAAAACACCTTCAATCTTATTATTTAAACCTGTTTTTTTAGCATCATCAAGTTTAATTATCGCATCTTTAGCAATATTTAATGGTGTGAGTTCTAAACCATCTTTATCTCTAAAAGTTCCCCATCGTTTATTTTCCATTTGATTTAAAATTTCATCACAAATATGTTGTAAAATGTTTTTATCTTTTTTAGGGGATTTAGTTTTACCCATAACAAGTTTATTACCATCAAAAGAAAAAGGAATTCTCATTGAATCAATATTCAAGAATTCATCTTTAAAATCTCTAAATTTATCATTAGACAATATTTTAGCATGCTCTTCTTCAGCTAAATTTAAAATAAAATGATCAGCATTGTTACCTATAGGGACTTCTTCAATACTTTTTTCCTCAAGAAGTAAATTATAATCGTCTTTATTATCAATATCATGTGCAAGAGAAGCATCTGCTATAATTTCATATTCATAATCTCTAGCTTCTAAAGTTTCTACAGCAGCTATAATATTAGTTAACATAGGCTCTGAATTTTCATTTTTTTTAAAATGTGCCACATTAGATGCATCAACAATTACTTTCATGATATAACCCCATAGTTTTTGGCTATTAAAAAAAATTATAAATTTTACATGATTACTAATCTTGTTATAAAATATTAATATAATATTATTATTAGTAATCCTATATTTAAATATTATTAATAATTCTTAAATATTTAAAAAAATTAATAATTGTTATATTTTTAAAAAACTTAAAAGTTATAATCCTTATTATAAAATATAGATTTTATAAAAAAAAAATGTTTATAAAAATAAAAATATCATATCAAAAAATTAAATACACGAGTAATTAAAAAAAAAATAATTTAAAAAATATGCTAAAAATAATTAAGAATATAAAATAAAATGATGATTAAAAAAAAAAAACATAGTAAAATAATAAGTAAATATATATCGCAATATATAATAAAAATTTTTTTGAATATTATTTTTATAAAAAACAATAATAGAATAAAATTAATATAAGAAAAATCCAACACAAAAAACATAGAAAAATCAAAAATCTTAAGGAAGATATTATCTAAAATAAAAAAAAAAAGATCAAATATAAAAATAAAGGGTGTCCGCCAAAATGCAATTTTTTAATAAAAACTAAAAAATCGTCACCTCTAATTTCAATTGATGAGAAATAGCCGTACTTTCACAAAAATCAGTTAAATCTTCATTTGAATTAGATTTATCATGAGTAATATTATATAATCTTTTAATATTATAAGCTAGTGCATCAAGATTTATCCTTTCTTCTGTTTTAACCATTCCAACGACCACTTCTTTTTCTATATTAAATTGTGTTTTTAATACACCATAGGGTCCTTCAACACTTGACCTTTTAGCGTACTCATCTTGATATTCTCCTGTTTCCATTTTTTCTTCCATAGATTTCTTCATTGATGAACCATATTCAGTGATTGTTTTATGAGTTTGTGAACCAGAAATACATTTGGATCGACATTCACAGTTTTTACAAGCTGAATAATTATTGTAAAGCCTTTTAATTTTATCATATTTATTTGAATCTCCATTATGTTCAACATATTCCTTATAAAAATATAAATATTTATTGTTTGGACATAGAAAAGCATCTTTTTCGAAATCATATCCAAAATGATCCTTGTGGAAAGGATTTGAGTTTAATCGTGCAATTCTTTGTTTGGATTGTTTTCTTGTAGGTATTAATCCATCTATATTATTATTAGCCAAGTAAGATAAACTTATTTGATTTAAATATATTGAATCAGCACTAATATGTTTTGGTTTTTTATTCATGTTTTTTATTGCTTTATCAGCAATTTCTGGTAATTCATAATGGTCTGTAGGGTTTTGTGTGACATTTATTGCACAAATTAATTTTGTATCATAATCGACTGCAGATTGGACATTATAAGCAACTAAGAAATTTCCTTTTTTACCTTTCATAAAACGAGCTTCAATATCATTTACTGGGATTTTTTTCTGTCCTGTGAGTGTTAATTGAGTTTTTATATCATATATAAGTTCTAATTTTTTACTTGTATTTATTTTTTTATTTTCCAAAATTTTTTTAGCTGGTTTATTAAGTTTTTTAAGAGATTCCTCATCAATTTGAATGCCTTTGAAGTATTTCTCCAATATTAAAGTTTCTTTTTCTGTTATGATATTGTTGTTAGAATTGCATGCTTTTTTAATAGTTCCATCAATAGCAACATGATTAAATTCTGTGAATCCATTATCATAAGCTTTTTTTAAAGTCATTTTTAATAATACTTCAAAATAGGAACCATATTTATCTCTGTACCTTTGTATTGAACGTTCTGATGGTTTTATGTCATCACTAACGAATTTATATATTTCATGGTATTTTGCCATATCAGATATATATTTAGCACTTTCTACATGCTCTATTTTTGAATAAATCAATAATTTAAGCATAGAAACAATAGGAAAAGGATTTCTGCCAGGTTTTTCTTTTTCTTCAATATTTAAAATTTTGTAATTTTCTTCTACAAAATCCACAATAAAACGAGAGATATGATCCTTTGGAATATTTTCTCCATAAACCTCAATACCCAATTTTGCTTGTTTATTATTAATATTTCTCCTAACCATAAATAACAAAACCTACATAACTAATAAATAATATTAATTATGTAAAAACTAGTATATAAACTTTACTCTTTTTAAATTTAATTAAATCAAATATTAACTATGAAAATAAAATTAATTTAATAACAAAAAAAATATTAAAAGTGTTGAGATAATTTAATTGAAAATTAGTAAGTATTTTTAAAAATTAATAAATTTTATGTGAAAAAATTTTGCCCAAAAATTCGAAAATTGCATTTTGGCGGACACCCTTAATTAAATAAAAAATTAATTTAAAATTTTGTCATTGAATTTATAATAAATTAAAGAATATTATCTTTAATATAAGGAACTATTTTATTTGGATGTTC
>OMVX01000079.1 GCA_900314605.1 uncultured Methanobrevibacter sp.
GTATCATCTTTTAAAACCATAAATAAAACAACCATAAATATTAATATCTATATTTAATAGTTGTCCTTCATAGTATTTAAATTTAAAGAATAAATAACAAAAAAAAAATTATAAAAAAAGTAAGTTTGTGTCCCACCCTCAATTTTTAAAAAAAAAAAAACATTTACAATTAAGAATTAAATAAAATAGAATAAATTAAATAAAATAAAATAAAAAAATTACACTTCATAATAAATATAAATATTATTAAATAAAATAATAAAATTTTTCATAAAAATCATAATTATTTGATAAAAAATACTATTATGAAAAAAAACTAAAATTTATATTAAGAAAATAAAAAAAAGACTTATTACTAATAAAAATTATATATAATTGGATATAAAATTATAAATGTTAATTATTTTAAAAAAAAATAAAGATTTTAAGAGGATAAAATGCTATTTAAAACTATGTTATTACTGATAAACATTGCTATAATAGGAATCTTAGCATGTTTAATAGTAAAATTATATTATAGAGATGAAGAACGAAAAAATCAAGCTAATTCATTGGATGATTTAGAGAATGAATTAAAAACAAGTGGACATGTACCTGCATTTGAAAATTCCACAGATAAAAAATCCGATTCTGGTTTTTCAAAAACTACAAATAGACTTAAAGAAAGAATAAACGCATCAAAAAAGATTATTCCTAATCAAAAAGAAAATGATGCTGACTTAGAAGAATCATTAAATAAAGAAATTGAAGAATTAACAATTACAAAACAACCTGTTAAAAATGCAACTGATTTTGAACCTGTTAAAGCTCAAAAAACCGAGGCTGCTAAAGATAAAGATGCAGTTGAAGAATCTGCTGAAGATTCTGGTCTTAAAGGAGAACCTGTTTCCATTAATGTTAAAAATATTAATGATGATGAAGCTATCAAAACAGAAGTTAATGATAGTGAAGAAGAACCATCTATTGTTGAAGATGATGAAAAAACTACAGAATATGGAAAAACAGTATTACAAACAACTCCAACTATTGCTAAAGATATAGATGAAGCAAAAACAAATATTTCTTTAGTTGATGGTCTTAAAGAGGAAAAAACCGAACCTGTAAAAACTAAAGAGGTAACATCCGAAGACAATGAAGAGAAAAAACCAAGTTATACTCCTGATAAGAAAAAACTTGATGAAATGAGGAGAAAACTCGCTAATGAAAATAAAGCAGATGCTATAAGTAATGTTTCAAGGGAACCTATTAACAAACAACAAGAAAATATTATTAATAAAACTAGAAATATAACCAGTGAAACACCTTCTAATATTCAAGGTTCAAATATGACTCATAATATTGAGGCTGAAAATAAAGCAAAATATGAAGCTCAAGTTGAAAAACAAGAAATATCCAAAGATACTAATTCAGTGGGAAATGTTAAAGGTGCCTTTCAAAATATTAAATCTGCATTTAAAAATGATAAGGAACTAACAGAATACAACGAACCAATAAATACCGCACCGGTTAGAAATACAGAAAATTATGGAAGTACAAGAGATGTTGTTCTAGAAGAAATCTTAAATAATCATAGTGAAGAATTTAATCATGAAGATACTTATAATGATGATATAGTAAGTATTACTCCGATACATGATTCTGAAGAAATGAAAAAATACCATGAAACTATGGATTATGAAACGGATAATATATTTGATAATCTTGATTTGAGTACTGATGAAATAACACCTGAAGAAAAAGCATTCTTTGAGAGTTTAGAAGAAGGATTTAATGCAAGTCCAATCCTACAAGAAGAAAAACTTTCACCTTCTCAAGAATTCCATAATCGTCATAATAATAAAAGATCTAAATCTATAACCCATTCATCTGGAGAAGATGAAATTGTTATTACATTAAAAGGTCAAGACCATATACTTAAACGTGGAACAAGTATTATCTTCCAACATCAAAATGAAAAATACGGAAGTTCCATCCTTGCTATTAATGGTGATGAAATTAATGTTACTTATAGAGGTCAAAAGATTTGGATTCCATCTAGCGATGTTACAAAAGTATTTTAAATCTTATTAAAAATAATTTTATCCTCTTACTTTTTAACATCAAATCTTTTATTTTTTTATTTTTTTATTTCTAATTTTAACTAATGCTAACTAATACTAACAAATACTAACTAATTCTAACTAATTTTAAACTGGTAATTTTATTAGAATAATCTAACATCTATTTTTTTGATTGGATATACTATTAAACAATTAATTATTATTATTATTATTATTATTATTATTATTATTATTATTATTATTATTATAGATTAAAACATGCTCTAATAAAAAAACAGCAAAAAAATAAGGATAAAAAGAAAAAACCAGAAAAAAATATTAATTAAAAAAAAAATAAGAACATAAAATAAATTAAAAAATTCATGAAAAAAGATTTAATTAAAAAATTTAATTTATTTATGTGCAAAATAGAATATTAATAAATCTTCTTTTAATTCATCTAAACGACAAAAACCAAATCTTTCAAATTGAATAATATCCCCTACATTAAGATTGGTACAATCAGGTTCACAGAAACCTTTCTTAATAGATCCATCATCCATGACAACTTCTGCATTTACAGCTCCATCAGTAGGTACAAATTGAATAATTTTAGCTTTAAGTTTCTTAGACTCTTCAAAAGATTCACTATTAAATTTAACTTCATCACCATGAACATCTACATTGATTAAATCCATTAATCTAATATGTCCATCTTTATAATCCTCCTGAGGAATATAAACAGAACCATTGAATTTTAATTTTCTAAAACCTCTATCAGGATAATCTGGATGTAATTCTTTTTTAAGGGTAAAATCTTTAAATTTATCTGGACAATCTAAAACATTAATCTCAATAGGATTTTCCACAAAAAAGTATCTGTTAGCCTTATTTTCTATTATATTTCTATTTAATCCAAAAATCTTCTTCCAACTTATTGCTGAATCAGACATTTTTACTCCAATTTCAACCATTAAATTCCAAATAGTTTCAGACTGTATACCTCTTCTTGCAATAGCTCTTAAGGTTCCAAGTCTTGGATCTGTCCAGGAAGAATAGGTACCATTTTCAATACCCTCTTTTGCTTTAGATGTACTTAATGGAATATCTTCCATTTTAAGTCTTCCATAATGTATAAATTCAGGCATATCCCAATCCATATGTTTGTAAAGATAAGACTGTTTTTCACTATTTGCAAGATGGTCTTTACCTCTTAAAACATGAGTCATACCCATTAAATAATCATCAACAGAAACAGAAAAATTCATCATAGGATAAATCCTATATTTATTCCCTAATCTTGGATGTTCTGCATCTTCAATACGGAAAGCTACCCAGTCACGGATCGCAGGATTTTTATGATTAATATCTGTTTTAATTCTTAAAACTGCAGTACCTGCTTCCATATCTGGAAATTCTCTCCAAAGTTTTAGATTCTCTTCAACAGACTGGTCCCTATGAGGACAAGGCTTACAGTTATCTTTAAGTTTTTTAAATTCGCCCCCCTCACAGGTGCACATATATGCACTACCTTTTTTAATTAATTCTTCAGCATATTTATAGTAGATTTCAAAACGGTCAGACTGATAATATATTTCATCTGCTTCAATTCCTAACCATTTTAAATCTTCAACAATCATATCATAAGCATCAGGATATACTCTTTTAGGGTCAGTGTCTTCTATTCTTAAAATGAATTTTCCACCATATTTTTTAACATATTCTCCATTAGGGACTGCTGCTCTTGCATGGCCAATATGTAAAGGTCCACTAGGGTTCGGTGCAAAACGCATAACAATATTTTCATGAGAACCAGGTAATTCTTCTAAACCTTCCCTTTTTTTAGGTTTATTTTTTTTAATGACAAGATTAAATTTTTCCATCTCTTCATCAATTTCTTCCATTGATAATTGATTAACTTTAGCTACAACCTGTCCACTTAAAGGACCTATTTCACTAGCACGAGATCTAAGTTCTGCCTCATTAGCCATAATAGAACCCATAACCGCTTTAGGATTTGCACTACCTTTATGTTTTTTAGCATTCATTAAAGCATGTTTATACACAATTTCTTCTAATTCATCCATCATATCACATAAATTAATTGATTAAAAATTGATTAATAATATTTATTTAATTATTTAATAAAGTATTAGTTATTAATATATATTAAATTTTAAATAAAACACATATAAATTTTTTAAAAAAAAAAATAACTAATAGACTATTCATCATTGGATTTAGGACTTGCCTCTTAAATTCTAAAAAAAAATATATTATTTTTCCTTTTACCATTATTTTTAATTTCCACCTGTTAAATTAGCTATAAAGGTTTTAAATATAAATGCAATGTGAAATAAAATTTGCCCTCATATTGATGATAAAATTATATAAAAATTTAATATACATAAAACAAAAAAAAGCTAAAATAGTTTAATAATAGATAAATATAGTTTTTTAATATAAAACTCAAATTATATTTTATAAAAGCCAATAAATTTGAGTTTAGAATGGGAAACAGTTGAACTTAAATCAATTGCTGATGTTACTATGGGACAATCTCCAAAATCTGATTTTTATAATGAAAATTAT
>OMVX01000087.1:0-3706 GCA_900314605.1 uncultured Methanobrevibacter sp.
TTATAATACTAAAGCTTATATTTTGGATGATGAGTGTAGGCGTGTGCCTTGTGGTGCTGTGGGTGAGTTGTGCATTGCAGGTTATCAAATCGCTGATGGTTACTTGAATCGTGAAGAAGAAACTCTCAATGTATTTACACATAATCCATTTGATGATAATGATGATTATAATATTTTATATCATACTGGTGATATGGTAAGGGTATTGGTTGATGGTTCTTTAGGATTGGTGGGTCGTCGTGATGGTCAGGTTAAGATTCGTGGTAATCGTGTGGAACTTGGTGAAGTTGAATCAGTTATAAGAGAAATGGATGTTGTTGAGGATGTTACTGTTCAAACGGTTAAAAAAGGTTCTAATAATGAGTTGGTAGCTTATATTGTTTCTAAAAATTCTGATGAAAATAGTGTAGAGGAAGAGATTAAAGATTATATTTTAAATTCTAAACCTAATTATATGCTTCCTTCTTTTTTCATTTTTATTGATGAGGTTCCTTTAACTGTAAATGGTAAGGTGAATAAAAAAGCATTACCTGCTCCAAATAAAAATACTAAATATGTTCCTCCTGAAACTCCAACAGAAAAAGAAGTTTTAAATATATGTTATGAAATTATTCAAGATGATGAATTTGGGGTAACTGATGATATTTACCGTATAGGTTTTGATTCTTTAAAATTTATTAAATTAAACTATCAAATTTATATGAAATTTAATAAAAAACTTTCATTAAAAATTTTATCTAAATATTCTACTGTTAGAACTATTTCTGAGTATATTGACCAAATCGAAGAAGAAAAAGATTATAAAAAATATGATAAACAGGAATATTATCCAATAACACATAATCAATTATATAAATATATTTTACCATTAATATTCAATACAAAATATGACATTACATCATTTATAAGAATTGGAAAAGATATTAATGGTGAAGAGTTAAGAACATTTATTATAAAAACTATTGAAAACCATCCTTACTTAAAAACTCGTCTTATAACTCATAATGGCCAAATATTGCAGAAAAGAAATGATGATGGTGAAATTGATAAAATAGAAATAGTTAAAAAAGATAATTTTACTGAAGAAGAGCTTGTTAATGAGAGAATTACTTTAAATATTAAGGGACAACTTTTAGGCTTTAAGATTTTTGAAACAGACAATGAATTAATACTTAATTGGGCATTTAGCCAGGCTATTAATGATGTCTTTTCAATAAATACTTTCTTTAATGAATTGACTAATCGTGTTAAGGGTGAAGATATACCTGAAGAATTGATTGATGGATATGATTATAGTTTAAGATATCATACCAATCATAAGGAACCTAAAAATAATGAGGCATGGCAATATTATGATGATCTATTAAAGGATTTAAAAGAACAAACAATGCTTCCTCCAAATAAAAAAGTAGTTTTAGCTAATGATTGGGAAATAGAAAAATTATATTTAGATAAAGACATGATTGAAGAATTTTCCAAAAAATACAGAATCACCCCACAGCTTTTCCTCTTATCTGCATTGGTAATAACAATTAATAAATTTATATATAATCCCCTTACAGCGATAAGTCTATCTAATATTAATAGGGAAAATGAAAATCTGAATCTTCAAGCAAGATCAATAGAATGGTTTTATTTCATCAGTGATGATAGTAACAGGAATCTAAGTCTTTCTGAATATATTAATAAAATTAAAGAATCTTGGAACAAGTCTATAGATTTAATTGATTATATTTCAGATGTGGAAATGGAAGATAAATATGATTTAAAGAGGGCTTTTGTATATAATTATTTTGATCATAAGAATGTGAATAATGATAATGATATTATGTCCTATAATGAGTATAAGCGTAATAGTAGTAATGATAGAGAAAATAAACAAGGAAATTATAACAATTATACAAAAGTTTCATTTAATGTAGAGGAGACTATAGATGATCTGTCTATTTATATGAAGTATAATAAGTTTGCATTTACTCCAGATTATATTAAATCATTTTTAAACACATTTATAGAGATAACTAAGTTTATAATAAACAGTGATTTAGATAAAACCTTGCTTAAGAATATTAAATTATCAGATAATTTAAATTCAGATGAAGATATTAGGGATATTGATGGAAATAGTTTATCTGATGGAATTATAGGTCAGTTATATGAAAACAATAATCCTACAGGATATTTTGCTATTAAAAAAGATGGTAAAATAAATAAGTTGACAAAAATTGAGGATAATTGTTTTGGTATAAGATATGATTTTAATGAGATAAAAGAGATTATTAAAGATACTGAAAGTAATATTGAAGATGTATTAATTAAAATTGTCCCTATTCATAATAAAGATAGATTATGTTGTTTTTTCACATCTCAAGTAGAAATTGATATTAAAAAGTTGAAATTAAAATTATACGATGTTTTAGAGAAATATAAAACCCCTATTTTTATTCAGGTAGATGATTGGGATAATATTCCTAAACCACAATTAAATACAGACATGATAAAACCGACATCTGATAATGAAACCATTGTATATGAGTGCTGTTGTGAGGTATTAGGATTTGATGAGTTTGGAATTACAGATGATTTAAATGAATTAGGATTAACTTTCTATAGAAAGTTAAAATTAAATAAGTTAATCTATGATAAAACCGAAATTAATATTGATGCAAAAGATATATTAAGAGCAAATACAATTCAAGAAATTGTTGAAATCATTTCGGATATTGAATTTAAACAATTATTAGATTTCTAATTTAACTAAGTAATTTAAGATTTTATCAATTTAAAATCATTTATTATAAGTTGAATTATTCAAAATTTAATATTAAATATAAATTAATTTAGGTATTATCATTAAATAAATAAATATTTTATAAAATATAGTTATATGGCACTTTCAAAAACTTGTGTGATAACTTTTATTTCCATTTTTTTACCTTAGAAAAATTAAGGTTTAAAAAGTTCAAACATAAATATAAAGCTTTTATATCGATGGATAATTTTTGGGTTGTGTAACTTGTAAAAATTAAAATCACATAAGTTTTTGAAAGTGCCAGTTATATAAAATAAAGTTTAGGAAGTCTTATTATGGATAAAAAAATTAAGATTTTATTTACTGTAATAGTATTAGTATGTTTAATTTTTTCAATCTATTCTTTTATTGGTAGAACTGGTGTTACTGGCCATGAAGAAATTCATACTAATGCTACAATAATGGAAAACGGTTCTTATATTAAGGAGATGGATGTAGCAGAGTATATTGATACATATCATAAACTGCCACATAATTATATATCTAAAAAAAATGCTAATAAGCTTGGATGGCGAGGTGGTCCTGTTGATAAATATGCACCTGGTAAATCCATTGGTGGAGATGTATTTACAAATGAACAGGGAGTATTGCCTCGAGGTGAAAAATATATTGAATGTGATATAAATAATAATGGTTCAAATCCAAGAAACGCAGAACGTATTGTTTTCTCATTAAATGATTATGATATTTATTATACAAATAATCATTATAAAAGTTTTACAGAATTAACCTAAATTATTTCTTTAAAATAGGTTTTTTTTAATAATTTTAAATTTATATTCTTTTTTTTAGGAATTTAAATTTATTTTTAACTTTTTTTTAAGATTTTAAATTTATTTTTAACTTTTTTTTAAGATTTTAAATTTATTTTTAACTTTTTTTTAAGATTTTAAA
>OMVX01000087.1:3742-10790 GCA_900314605.1 uncultured Methanobrevibacter sp.
TATTTTTAACTTTTTTTTAAGATTTTAAATTTATTTTTAACTTTTTTTTAAGATTTTAAATTTATTTTTAACTTTTTTTTAAGATTTTAAATTTATTTTAACTTTTTTTAAGATTTTAAATTTATTTTTAACTTTTTTTAATACATGTTATCTATTTTCGTGAATTTGAATTTTATAAGAAAACATTTAGAAACATATTATTTTTTTAAATCTGATTTAATTAATCTGTTTTTATTTAAATTAATCTTTATAAAAAAATTGTATAAAATAATCAATCATTATTTAATTTTAAACAAACTTATTTTCCAAATAGGTAAATTTAGTCTTAATAACGTATATTCTATTAAATTATAATCATTTTATTATAAAAAAAGTATACTTGTATATTTTATAAAAATTTTAAAAAAAAAGTTATTTATAAAAAAAAAAAAATGAGAAAGTGTAGAAATTATAATTAATATATAACTAATTATAATCTCTAATAAATATGTAATATATTATTAATTTTTTAAACAGGTGTTGGTTTTAAATTGTTAGCTGTATTAAAACTTAAAACACCATCTTTACAGAACTCTTGTTCACTGTTAGTTAAATTTTTACCTTCTTTTAAGATATATGCAACATATTCAGTATCGCCAATTTTAACTTTTTCTACTACACCAGCTGTTGCAGGATAATTTTCAGAAGCATCTCCAGCATATTCAAAATAATAAAGTGTATCTCCTATATTTTTTGTAGTTAAATTAGTTTTATTCTCTTTATATAATGATTCCCATTCAGAATATTTATCAATATAAAATTCCCATTTTTGACCGTCTTTTTCTAGTGTTGAAGTTCCATTTTTGATTTCTTTAAATCCATTAGGAGCTTTTAATGAGTCTATATCTGTTGTAGCACTTACTGCTCCAATAAATAATAATGAAATTAAACTTATTATAAATATTTTGCTTATTTTTTTCATATTCTTCACCTAATTTAATTAGATTATATGTACTATTTTATGATTAAGATTTATAATACATACTTATTTTTTATAAGTTAATACTAACTTATATACTAAGTTATAGTCTAGGTAAATACCTTATATCAATCAGTTACTGTTAATCACAAACTATGGTGCATATGATTAGTAACTATTTTTTTATATGTTCAAATATTATTTAAATATTTATTATATTATATTATATTATATTATATTTATGGTAATTATTTCCTAATTTTTCTTAAATAAGTCTTTAAAAGCATTTAATTAAAATTTATTATTATTTTCTAATACTTCATATTAATATATAAATAAATATATATTGATTAATATTATTAAATAATTTAAAATCATTTAAAATAATTATATGATTAATTGGATATAATTAATGAGTTATATATCTTAATCATTTAATATACTTAATAATTTAATATATTTTAAAATCCAATATAATAATTATAATTAGTAAATTAAATCTTTTAATATTCAAATATTAATTAAAGACTAATCATTCGATTAAGATAGATATTTATTTTAGGAGATAAAATTATGGAAAACATGTCAATTAATAATTATTCATCTTATGATTATGAGAAACATCCTCAGATTAAGGGTGTACAAATAATTAATGGTGTAAATAATTTTCCAATAAGCTGGTTAAATATTCAGGGCTACTGTGAATATGAATTATATCTGGAATATTTTAAAGGAATAGTTGTACCTGAAACTGCTCATATGAAAAAAGGAACTGAAGTACATCAAAAACTAGAAGATGAATTTAATAAAACTGCTAAACCAGCAAGTTTTACTGAAACATTAAAATTATCAGAAACTGTTGTAACTAAAACAAGGGAAATGTTTGTTATTGAACCAAATTATGGAATACGTGGTTTTATCGATGAAATTCAAATGACACCAAATGAATTTATAATAATTGATGATAAACCAGGAACTAAAGCTTATAATTCACAGATAAATCAGGTAAGAGCATACTGTTTAGCATTTAAATCACTTATTGAAAGTCAATCAGAAACAACAGAAGATCGTAAAATAATTGGTGCATTAAGACAAAGAGGAACAGATAATATATTTTTCACAGAAGAATTTGATGAAAATGTAGAAGACCAGATTAAATATTTAATTAATAGAATGCAGGGATTATTTGATGGTACAAAACCATTTATACCTACTAAAAATCCTAATAAATGTAGAAGTTGTAGATTTAACAGTGAATGTGAACATAATCAAAATAAAATTTAAATTTTATTATATTATGAGTTTTAATTATTATAATCTATATGGGGAATCTAAGATTTTGTGATATTTTGATATTATGAGTTTTGATTATTTTAATATTATAGATGAGATTAAGGATGGAATTAAAGATATGGGTTTTAGCCAACCTACACCTGTACAGAATTTAGCTATTCCTCCTGCACTTGAAGGTTTAGATATTATTGTACAAGCACAAACAGGTTCAGGTAAAACCTTAGCATTTGCAGTTCCTTCCCTTAATAAAATATGGATTCCTGACAAATCTCCTCAGATTCTTGTTTTAACACCTACCCGTGAGTTAACTATCCAGGTCGCAGGAGAATTTGTTAAACTTTCTAATTTTATGGAAAAACTAAAGATATTACCAGTATATGGTGGACAGCCTATCGGTAAACAGTCAAGAGTTCTTAAAAAAGGTGTTCATATTATTATTGGTACTCCTGGCCGTATAATTGATCATATTAATAGGGGTAATCTAGATATTTCTACTATCTCAACACTTATTCTTGATGAAGCAGATGAAATGTTGGATATGGGTTTTATTGATGATATTGAAGAAATTATCTCACATACTCCTAAACAAAGACAAACCCTGCTCTTTTCTGCTACCATATCTGATGAAGTTAAAAATATAGCTCGTAGATATGAAATTAATCCTAAATTTTTAAAAATCAAAGATGATAAAGTAACTAAACCGAAAATAAAACAGTATTATTATGAAACACCAAGAAACAAAAAGATACAAGCTTTATATAATACTTTAGAATTTTATGAGGTTAATTTAGCTTTAGTTTTCTGTAATACTAAGAGTCAGGTTGATTTTTTATATAAAAAACTTAAAAATAAAGGATATAATGTTGCATCCCTTCATGGAGATATGAAACAGATAAAAAGAGATAGAATAATGAATAAATTTAGAAAAACTAAAATCAATATTCTTATTGCAACCGATATAGCCGCAAGAGGTATAGATGTAAGTGGGGTAGGTCTTGTATTAAATTATGATTTACCTGAAAGTGATGAGGTTTATATTCACCGTATCGGCAGATGTGGAAGGGCAGGTAGTACTGGTTATGCATTAAAATCAATGTTGCTACACTTACACCAAAAACATATACTGCGAAAATCATATATGCAGGTTCAGATAGTTATAATGGTACTACTGGCTCAACAAAAGTTACAGTTAAAAAAGCTACACCAAAAATAACTGCAAAAGCAGTAAGTTATAAACTTAAAGTAAAAACTAAAAAATACACTGCAAACTTTAAAGACAATGTAAATAAAGCTCTTAAAAACACTAAAGTTACATTAAAAGTAAATGGAAAATCATATAGTGTTAAGACTAATAGCAAAGGTCAAGGTGTATTTAAAATAACTAACCTAAAGAAAAAAGGTTCATATACTGCAGTTATTACTGTCCCAGCTATTAATATATTTAAGAGTTTATAATAACTCTTCTTTTTTTCTTTTTTTTTTTAAAAAGTGTTAATGTGGATACAGACGAGTTATGTGGGTAACCTGATTATTTGGGGTGCTACTGTTGGAAATCTTCAAAATCTGGTAATGGTAGCATTTGGTTTTGTTCTTTCATTTTCATCTAAAATTTTATTAAAATGTTTTTTTTTCTTGTTCTTTGCATTAATGTTAGGTTTTTTATGTCTGCTATCATTGTGTCTATGTGTCTTTGGTCTTTTATTCTTAATACAATGAGATTATTTTTTTAGTTTATCTTTTTTCTTATTATATTCTTTTTATTTTTGTATTAATGCTTGGTAATGTGGGTCTTTTAGTTTTTCGTTTAGTTGCTTATTTCCTTTTGATGTTCTAATTCTTTTTGGTAATTCTGATGTAAGATTTGAAGTATTTTTTTGCAATATTTAAATATTTTGTAGAACACTTATATATTATGTAATGTTAATATAATAATAGTGAATTTGAGGTGAAATTATAATAGTAAATAAAAAAGGATATTTATTAGTATTTTTGTTTCTTGTTTGTATTTTAAGTGTTTCAGCAATAAGTGCAACACAAGATACTACTAATGAAAAAGTAACTAGTATTGATAATAATGAGAATGATTTAGAAACAAATATTCGTTATGATGATGTTTCAACAAGTAATAATAATGATGAACTTATTTTAGAAGAAAATAATGGTCAAGATGAAGAAATTAGATTCAGAACAGATAAAACAACAGCAAATGATGATCCATTAACTTTCACAGATTTAAATACTATTATTAATGATAATGATAATTCTACAATATACCTATCCCACAATTACAAATATAATAATGCTTCAGACACTAATTTTATAAATGGTATTACTATTAATCGGGATTTAACAATTTATGGTAATGGAGTAACATTAGATGGAATCCGATGTGCAAGAATATTTGATGTAACCAACTCAAAGCGAAATGTTAATTTTTACAATATAATTTTCATAAATGGTAAATCAGAAGGTGATGGTGGTGCAATATACAGAGGAAATGCAATTAATTGTACATTCATCGGAAACAATGCACGCCATGGGGGATCAATAGCCAATGGAAATGCATACAACTGTACATTTATCGGAAACAATGCACAATTTGGTGGAGCAATATACAATGGAAATGCAACCAACTGTAACTTCACTGAAAATACCCAGGCAATGTATGGTGGAGCAATATACAATGGAAATGCAACCAACTGTAACTTCACAAAAAACACCGCAGTAAATATGGGTGGAGCAATATATGAAGGTGATGCAACTAATTGTGTATTTACCAAAAATTCTGTAGAATTTATGGGTGGAGCAATATTTGGTGGAGATGCATACAACTGTACATTTTCTGAAAACAGTGCATCAGAAGATGGTGGTGCAATAATTGGAAATGCATACAACTGTAACTTCACTGGTAACTATGCATATTGTCAGGGTGGTGCAATAAGTTCTGGTGGTGCAACTAATTGTGTATTTACAGGGAACTCTGCAAGTGGTGGTGGAGCAATAAATGGTGGAACTGCAACCAACTGTAACTTTACCGAAAACACTGCAAAACAAGGGGGAGCAATATATGATGGTAAGGCATACAACTGTACATTTATCGGAAACAATGCACAATTTGGTGGAGCAATATACAAGGGAAATGTATACAACTGTACATTCACCGGCAACAAAGCAGAAAATGAAGGCGGAGCAATAAATGGTGGAACTGCAACTAACTCTATATTCACTGAAAATAACGGCGGAGCAATAAATGGTGGAACTGCAACTAACTCTATATTCACTGAAAATAACGCAAGCTATGGTGGAGCAACCTACAATAGTAATGTATACAACTGTACATTCACCAGAAACGATGCAAATCGTGGTGGAGCAATATCTTTGGGAAATGCAACTAATTGTACATTCACCGGAAACAAAGCAGAGTCTGCTGGTGGAGCAATATACAGGGGAAATGCAACTAATTGTACATTCACCGGAAACAAAGCAGAGTCTGCTGGTGGAGCAATATCTCAGGGAAATGCAACTAATTGTACATTCACTAGAAACGATGCAAATCGTGGTGGAGCAATATCTTTGGGAAATGCAACTAATTGTACATTCACTGGAAACAGTGCAACAGAGATGGGCGGAGCAATAGAATATAGTATTGTATACAACTGTATATTTACTGCGAACAATGCGTCTGCTGGTGGTGCAATATACCAAAGTAAGGCATGCAATTGCATATTCACTGGAAACACTGCAAAACAAGAAGGTGGAGCAACCTATAAAAGTAATGCATACAACTGTACATTCACTGGAAACAGTGCAAAAAATTATGGTGGAGCTATATATGATGGAAATGCCTATAACTGTACATTTACACAAAATAATGCAAATTTAGGTGGGGGAATATTATATGGTGATGCAATTAACTGTATATTCACTGCGAACAATGCGTCTGATGGTGGTGCAATAGATTACGGAAATGCAATCAACTGTAACTTTACCGATAACACTGCAAAACAAGGGGGAGCAATACATGATGGTAATGCATACAACTGTACATTTACTGGAAACTATGCGGATTATGGTGGTGCAATACATAATGGAAATGCAACCAACTGTAACTTCACCGGAAACACTGCAAAACAAGGGGGAGCAATACATGATGGTAATGCATACAACTGTACATTCAATAAAAACAATGCATCCGGTTATGGAGCTGAGAGTACAGGGGGAGCAATACATAATGGAAATGCAACCAACTGTAACTTCACACAAAACAACGCAAGTTATGGTGGAGCAATATCTCAGGGAAATGCATACAACTGTACATTCGATAAAAACACTGCAGCCGCGTATGGTGGAGCAATATCTCAGGGAAATGCATACAACTGTACATTCGATAAAAACACTGCAGCCGTGTATGGTGGAGCAACCTTTGAAAGTAATGCATACAACTGTAACTTCACTGAAAATAACGCACTCTATGGTGGAGCGATAGCCGAGGGAAATGCAATCAACTGTATCTTAATAAAAAATAATGCAATACTGGGATTTGGCATGGCAATAAGTAAAGGAAATGCAACTAATTCTACATTTATATGTTATTATGCTCCTACAAGTGAAATAATACATCAGGGCACTGCTAAAGATTGTACATTCATATATTTACGTATTCCTACCATTATTGATATTGACCTTATTAATCCTTCAGAAATAGGAAAAGAAATAACAATAAAATATAATACAAACAGTAATGCAACAGCAACAATCAAAATAAACGGCACAACCATACCTAATAATAAATTCACA
>OMVX01000080.1 GCA_900314605.1 uncultured Methanobrevibacter sp.
AAATTACTATATAAATATTTAATATGATCAATTAAAGGAATTTTAATATTTGAATTTCCTTTAACAATGCTATATATATCAGTATAAATTATTTTACCATATTTATTACATTTATATTTTTGAATAATACATTCGTGTTATCCATATATTAAAAAAATTAATTTTCTAGAATAAGTTCCATTTTTAACAACATCATGATACTTACATTCAGGACAAAAAATATTGGAAGGTTTAAAATATTTCTTACCCTTTTTAGTAATAGTAAATAAAGAATTATCAATAGTTTGACAACCAATATGTTTTTTATCCTCAACCGTATGATATTTAGAAAACTCCGGAATCAAATCGGAAAGTTTAAATTGTTTATGTTTCGTAAAATAAGTGTTTAAAGAATTAAATTAAACTTAAGCCGTAAATGGTCCAATTAACTTTAATATAAAGGATTGTTTAATTTTATAGAAAGGTAGCAAAAAGAGTTGATGTGGATATAAATGGTATTCCACATGAAATATTTTTTTATATCCTTGAAAGCCAATAGGTAAAAATTTCCTGCATGTTTTCATCAAAACATATGGTTTTATCTTTGTTTTCAGGTATTGGCTGTGCTGAACTTCTGTTTAATCTGATTAATGTTGTGTTTGGATTGTCATATGTCATCTGTTCAAATGAGTACCTGATTATTGCCGGTGTGTTAAAGCCAACACCTAACTCTAAAAATGTGATGTTTTTGTCTTCATCAATATGTTCCAGATACCCCGAATAGTTATTATACATTTCCACCCATTTTTCATCTTCAACGAATGTATTGTAACTCTCAGATTCAATGCCATTTCTTTTCCGCAAACAGGACATTTTGGTATCATGTCAGATGGAATCCTGCAGTCTTCAGTCTTTTCAATAGCTTTAAAAACAAAATCTAGGTTAGGATATAATTTTTTATGGCATGGCCGGCTGCACTGAAAAAGACCGTAATCACCCTGTGTTGCAAAAATTCTTTTATCATCAAATCTGTTTATCCAGAACTGATGGTCAACATTGGTTGTTAATACAAAATAATCTTTGTCTTTAACCAGTTCCAGTAACTGTTCATATAATCTGGTTTTTCCAACCGAATATCTGTTCATATAAACATGACGTGCCCAGTAAGCCCATTTTTCCTGGGATGTTTCAAAAGGATAGAATCCAGATGAATACATGTCTGTCAAACCATATTTATCAATGAAATCCATAAAGTTGTCTTCAAAACGTTTTCCTGAATATTCAATTCCGGAGGCCGCCGAAAATCCTGCGCCGGCACCGACAAGAATATAATCAGCCTCATTAATGGCATCATATGCCCTATCCAATCTCTTAACAAATTGTTCCATGTTCTTCTCCTAGAATAATAAATTCTTATATGTTGAATAGCTGTCATCTGAAAACACATCAAAAATCACATGATTTAATGTGGTTTCATTTAAGTCCAAATAATTTCTAACTGTACTTACAGCAATTTCAGCTGCCTTTTCACGCGGAAAATTAAATACTCCGGTGGAAATGCTACAGAATGCCAAGGACTCCAGATTATTTTTACTGGCTATTTCCAAACAGGAAGTATAACAGTTTTTGAGTGCTTCACAATCTTTTCCAGAAGGTTTACTCCCTTGCGGTATTGCAGGGCCAACCGTATGTATCACATATTTTGAAGGCAGGTTATATGCACCTGTGATTTTGGCCTTGCCTACTTCTTCATCATGTCCCTGAAGCTGCATAATTTTGCTGCATTCCTCTCTAAGCTGCACTCCAGAAGAAGAATGAATTATATTGTCAATGCAGTTGTGAAGAGGAATAAAGCATCCCAGAAGTTTTGAATTTGCTGCATTAACAATTCCGTCAACCTTTAATGTAACAATATCTCCCTGCCAAACCATAATTTTGCCGTCAACATCTAGGATATCCCCAACTGAAGTTAAATCTTTACTTAATGTTTCAGCAGTCAGGAAATCATCCTGAATTTTTAAAAATTCATCAGATACTTTTAAGGGCGGTCTTACATTCATCAAACTTCGAAGAAGATTTCTTTTAGTATTATACTCCTGTGGGATTTCAATAGCTTCCTTTCTCTCATCGATTAAGTAATTAATCAGAAAATCAAGCTGTTCTTCTTTATTCATATTATTCTTCTGTATTTTAATCAATATCCAGTGTGTTTTTAAAAATCTTTATAAATTCTTCAGATTCATCATCTGTTGCTGTATCGTCTTTTTCTAAAGTGAATATGGCTAGTTCATATAGGATTCTATTCATTCTTTTTCCTTCTTCAGTTAGTGAGTATTCAGTTATTTTGGAGCCATCCTGACTGGTTTTTGAAATCAGTCCATTTGATTCCAAATCCTTTAAGCATTCGGTTAAGACCTTATTGCTTAAAGCAGTTTTGTCTTCCTTGAATTCCCTGAATCTTCTTTTGCCAAAAAACAGATCCCTGATGATTAGAAGGTGCCATTTTCCGCTGATGATTTTTAATGTTTCGTTTACAGGACAGTAATTGCTTTTGAATTTAGCCATGATTATCACTTTTCCATTTGGATATGAATTTATCTATTGGTGATTATTAATAAAATTTTAGTTACGAAAAAGTAACCAAGACCGCTAATTAATTATAGTAACTTTAAAGTAACAAAAAGCTTATATTAACCATAAAACTAATTAATAATTAAATACTAAACAAAATAAACCGATTTAGTATTAATAATTAAAGGTGATATTATGGAAGAAGTAATCAAATTCTTAACTGAAAACCCTCAGCAGTATCTTGCAACTACTGGACTTGACGGAAACGCAAAAGTAAGACCAATATTATTCTACTTTGCAGAAGATAACAAACCATACTTCTGCACCAGCAACCAAAAGCCAATGTACAGGGAACTGAATGCAAACCCTAACTTTGAAATGACTGCAGCCACTCCAGAATTCCAATGGATCAGAATAGACGGAAAAGTCGAATTTATCGATGATTTAGAAATTAAACAAAAAGTAATTGATGCCAATGAACTTGTAAAAGCACTATACGAATCAGGAGACAATCCAACATTTGAGGTATTTACCATTAAGGAAGGAAAAGCTACTATTGCTGACTTTTCAGGAGAACCCCCAAAAGTATATGAAATTTGAATACATGTTAACCTCAGGGTTAACACTTTTCTTTTTTTAATCTTTCAGTTTCGTAAGTTTCGTAAAATAGGGGTTTAAGTCTCGTAAAATAAGTGAAAAAAAAATAAAAGAAAATAAATCATAGAAATACAAATTGTTAAAGTTAAATTAAATAGAGGAAAAATAGAATTACTTGTCTGTATTTTCTAGATTTACACGTTTCTAGCACTGAGCAAAAAATAAAAAATATAATTTTAACAAACAACATATATTTAAAAAAAAGAAATAATTATATAAGAGTTTATTTTCAAAACTCTTATTAAATTTTAACTATAGTTTTACACTTTTTTTAACAGTTTTTCCTTTTTTGTAGTATTATTTTTTTGTAACTCAGATAATATTGACAAACTGAGCGTTGCAGTGTTTCCGCTGAAGGTACAATTGTATGCCTTAACTTTAAATTTTGCTCCACCATACTTTGCAGTGTTTCCGGTAAATGTACAATTGTATGCATTACCCTTGTATATTGCTCCACCAGCACAGTCTGCTGTGTTATTAATGAAGTTGCAGTTGTATGTATTACCCTGGTTTATTGCTCCACCATTGTATCCTTTACCATTTATAAAATTTATATTATAAAAATTAACACTAGTACCAGCTACATTGAATATCCGTGCCATTTTGTTTCCATCCAAGGTTATTCCATTTCCATAAATCGTTACATTACGGGAAATCGGAATACCATTTGTAAATCCAGAGTCTGAGGCATGATTATATTTGTAGTTGTGTGATAAATAGATTGTAGAATTAGTATTACTATTAATAGTTGTATATAAGTCTGTGAAGGATAATGGTTCTTCATTTTCTGTAGGGGTTTCATCTGTTTTGGACTTACCTTGATTAACATTATTATTATTTTCTTTTTCTTTAATCTCAACATTATTATTCTTACTATGTGTAACATCATCATGTTGATGGTTAGTTGTTTCTAAATAACTATATGCGTTATTATCAGTATTACTTATTTCTTTGCTTGTAGTATTTTCTGTTGCACTTATTGCTGAAATACTTAAAATACAAACAAGAAGCAATACTAAAAGATATGTGTATATATACTTTTTATTCTTCATTTTGTAACTCCACCTCATAAAACTTATATGTTTTAATTTGTACTATATATATAAAAATTCCTATGGTGGGGCACTGGGCTCTTTCAAAAACTTGTGTGATAAATTTTAATTAGCATTATTCACGTTCCAATAATTTAGTTTTAACATAATCTTGTTAAAACTCTTTTTTCTATTTTCATTCTTCTTTTTATATGTTTTAGAAATATTTTTTCGAAGATATTTTCAATTTTATTGTTTGTCGACGAAATAATAGAATTTTCAATTGGTATAATTAATTTATTAAAGTTAGGAATCACGAATTTCCATAATATTTTATCTATAAAGTTATTTTTAGGGTATTTATTATCTGCTTTTAAATGAGCTAATATTTCTGTATCTTCATCTGTGAGTTGATTTTTATTAATATAATCTTTAAATCTTTTATTTATATTGTTTAATTTAATTCTTTAAACACTTATTTTACGAAACTAATAATTTAATAGCTTTTGAATTATTTTATACACTTTCTAAAATAAGATTTAAAAATAAAATAAAAGAATTATTTAAAATGATAAATTTATTTTATTTATGATGATATTTTATTTTCATTAGTTTTTTCATTAAACCATTCATATTTAGTTCCAATATAATATATTATGATTGTAGAAAGAGACATACAGACTAGACCGCTTATAAAATCCATATTTGTTATATTATTTTGTAATATATCATATCCTAAAGCAACAGTATAAAATCCCATTAAATTATTAATTGTATGAAGAGCACTAGCAGATTCTAAACCATTAGATTTCCAAGCTAAAAATCCAAATGCTAATCCGCTTATTAATATACCAATTACTCCAAGTATATTATATGGATGTGCTAATGCAAATATTATAGATTGAAGAATTACTGCTAAAACTGGGATATTAAACCATGACCCTAAAGTTTGCATAAAAAGACCGCGAAAAACGTGTTCCTCTGCAATACATTGTAGTGGAATAAAAATTAATCCTAAAATTAAGGGTAATATTGTAATTTTAGTAGTATGTGCTTTCCCATTATTTAATACTGTTAATATTGCAATTATTAAATATATTATAAAAGGAATAATCAAACATTTAAAATATATTTTCCAATTCCATCCTCCACGTGAAGAACTATAAGATGAAAATGGTCTGTCTTTAACAATTCGAGAACTAATATACAATGCAGGCGCAAAGATTATAACAGATATATATGACACATAAAACCCAACATCAGATGTATCTATAACGTCATATCCTCCAGATAAAATTAAATTAACTTTATCCATTCCATATATGCCACTACAGACCATTAGAATAATCCCCTGTAAAACTCCATATATAATTAATCCAATTACAAAAACTAGTATAGGTTTATACCATTTGTATTTTTCAAAAGTTTTTCCGAAAGTAACATAATCTGGAATTTTATTACTATTTTCATCCATAATATATTTTATTTTATTTAATATTATATAAATATTACCCTAGTATCTTTTATTAATTTTTAAAGAGTAGTAAACAATATTAAATTAAAAGAATTATTTATATGAAATATTAGCCTATCAATTTTAATGTTTATTTAAATTAAATCTTATTTGTAATGAATATCTATTTTTTTATGGGGTACAGTTCTTCTGTATTTTACCCTAGGATAACCAATTATAAAAGCAGAATACATGTGTTTATCTTTATCTATTTCGGGGAAGAATTTCATTAATCGGTCATGATCCAATTCATCTGCCTTAAGGGTGAATAATGAATAAAACCCTCCAAGGCCCATTGTATATGCCAATAATTCAATTCTTGTATTTGCAATTACAGCATTTGTCTGACTTTTCGAAAATGATAAAATCATTTGCTGTCCTTCCCAAAGAAGAGGATGATTTTTATGATTTCCTTCTCCTCTAAGATATTCTCCAAACTGTTTTATTCTAAAGAATTCTTTTTTCTCCAATTTAATAATATCATAAACCAATTCCATAAAATCATTCAGATTATTATCAAGTACAACGAATTCAACATCTTGAGCATTTTGAGCACTTGGACTGTAATATGCAGCTTCAAATAATTTATCAAATGTTTCCTTATCTACTTTTTTCTTCTTAAACCAGCGAATACTTCGGCGATGTTTTAAGAATTCCATAAAATCCTCAGAGTTTATTGAAATTTCACGAGGATTATATTCTTCAATACGGTCTTTTTGATTTTCATATACATTTAAAGATATACTCCCTGTTGGGCAAATAGCTAAACAATGTCCACAGTCAAAACACTTTCCATTATCTATTTCAACTGATTTTTTATCTATAATTTGAATATTATCTCTAATACAAACTGTTTTACATAGTTTACATCCAGTACAGGTTTTTGTATTGATTTTTAAATTCATTTTATCCTCTTGATTTAAGTTAAAATTGATTTGTTAAATTATCATAGTATAAATTATAATATACAAATTTGATATTGTGTCTACACTTTATTTAATACTCATATTGATTTTAAAAATTAGAAATAGAAAATTAAAATATATATTTACCAATTATAATAAATAAAAAAAAAAACAATTTTATAAAAAAAAATAAATTTATAAAATAAATTTAATTAATTTTATAATCTTTTAAGTAGTATTTTAATCTTTCTAAATACCTAAAAATGGTGATAGAAAAATAAAAATATCTGTACATAAATGAGTAATATAAGAAACAACTAAATTTTTAGTTTTAATATATCCTATAAATTCAAAAATTGATCCTATACCCTGTACACCTATTGCAAATAGAAATGTTTGAAGATTAGCTGCGTGTAAAAAGGCAAAAAATATCATTACCAATACAATTGATAAAATTGTAGAAAATTTACGTTTAGCGGAAAATTTATAACTTAAACGTAATAAGAACATAAAAGGAATAAATTTAATTAGCTCTTCACTAATCAACTTGAAAGCTAAAGAAACAAACGTCATAATGGTAATATTATCTGGAATGAGATTTGCACCATTAAGGCCAAAAATATATTGTAGTATATAACCTAAAATTACAGCATAAACCATATATCCGATAAATAGTCCTATTGCAAGGAGTATGTCTTTTAAACTAGGTTTATCAATAATTACTTTATAATCCCATTTTAAAAAATATAAAATAGGAACTATAAGAACAATAGCTGATAATATTACATATATAATATTAGAACTTAAAGAAAGTATTAATCCTATAATCGTTGCAATTATTAAAACAATCCATCCCCACTTTGGTACATAGGGGTTTTTTTTATAAAAAGGAAAATCCTTATCTTTATTTTCAATTTTAAACCAATCTATTTCTGTCATAAAATATTATATCTAATACCTATTATTTATATTTTCCCTTTAAATATATTAATTATAAATTTAATTTTATTATTAATTTATTTTATTTTTAAAATATACTTTAAATAAATTCATCAAAGTAACAATACTATATTTAAATATTATATACAGAATTATAATAATCTGCATTAGTATCGAAAGTTTTAATTGGAAAATAATAGTAATTCTAAGTATTTCAATAATATTTTTAGAAGAGTATTATATGAATTAATTTATATGTAAAATATTAAAATGGGATTTTAAATAATATTAATTTAATCTATTTAATGGATAAATTTATTAAGTTTAAAATATAAAATTTAATTAATTATTGTTTTTTTTTTTTAAATAGTGTAAATTTTTAATTATTTTTACACATTTATTTTATGTTTAATTTAATTCTTTAAACACTTATTTTACGAAACTTAATTATATTTCATTTACTCTTATTTTTTTATAATTTCCCTATACTTTAATTTATTTTAA
>OMVX01000081.1 GCA_900314605.1 uncultured Methanobrevibacter sp.
GCTAAAAGACAAATAAAATCAAATAATATAAAATGGATGGAAAATAATGTTTTAGAATTTAAAAAAAAATTTATCAGTTAAATTTTTTACAGCCCCAATTTCTTATTAAAAATAAAACAAGAAGAAAATATATCCAAAATCTGGAAAATTAAAATGAAAGTAAAAATATTTTAAAAAAAAAGTATTATCCCAATTAATTTAATAAATAGTTTAGATAGATCTAAAAATAAAAAAATAGTAGGTAAATGCATTGCATTTACTTTAAAACTATAGTATATTTTTTAGCTAAAACACCATTAAAACTAGCTGAATATATTACAATATTACCAACTTTAAGTCTTTTTAATATATTGCGTGAGATTTTAACATTAGCAATACCTTTAGAATTGGTTTTAGCCTTAAATGTAAGGCCACTAAATTTAAAGGTAACAACCTTATTTTTCAAAGTAGCAGAACCTTTTTTAAACAAAGCCTGTAATGTTAATTTTTTAAGAGATTTGCTAACAATTATTTTTTTAAGGGCAATTTTAGTATTTTTATATACACTATTTTTAATGGTTCCACCATAAATGTCCTTACCATTCGGTGATATATTATCACTGAAAATACATCTTACAGCTTTAGCACAGTGTTTTTTATCAGAATCATAATATTTAAAACCATAGATAGCACCACCTCTTTGACCAGCAACATTAGCAGTAAAAGTTGAACCTTCTATTTTATTTTTATAATATTTAATAGTAGAAATCCATTTACCCTTCTTATAATATCCTGATTGGCTGTGACATTTGAAATATACTGCACCACCATATTGTGATACTTTATTATAATTAAATTTAGAATTTTTAATAAACAAATCTTTACAAGCAAATACTGCTCCACCTTTACCATTAGCTCTATTATAATTAAAGGTACATGATTTAATATCAATATGAGAAAAAGCATAAACCGCTCCTCCACCATTACCATTAGCACGATTAGATGTGAAAACACAGTTAGATATATGATCTTTACCTGGTTGAAGAGTTGAACTCATTATAATACTAAAAAGAAGTTCTAAATCTTCAGTTGCATTAGTATTATTAAAAAACTTTTCAAAGAAATTTATACCATTTTTAAGTGTAAGTGAAAAAACAGCACCTGCATCTCCACCAGCAGTATTCTTATAAAATTTAGAATTTTTTAAATTCAAACAACCTAAAGAATTAATAGCACCACCAGCAGTACCAGCATAATTACGGGCAAAATAACAATTATCAACTGTTAAATTACCAAAATTTAATATTGCTCCACCATAAAAACGTCCACGACCATTTTTAAACTTAATATTTTTTAATATAACTTTATTGTATTGGAAATGTTTTCCATAATTAATATTAAAAATTCTAGATTTTCCTCTTCCATCAATTGTATGGCCATTACCATCAATAGTAATATTTTTATTAATAAAAATTCCATTTTTAAGTAAGAACTTAGCATCATAGACATAATCACGAGTTAAACGAATAACATCCCCTTCTCTAGCTGCAAGAATAATTAATTGTAATTCAGTAAATGTTCCAGCCTTAGCACTAAGACTCTTACTACTTTTTACACGATTAACCTTAGCTGAAGCAGAGGACACTTTATTCTTACTAGAAGAACCTACACTCTTACTAATACTTTTAGAATAATAATCCCTATTCTGACTAGAATTAGAAGAAGACTTCACACTTCCATCAATAGAATAAGAAGAAGAAACAGAATTATCCGCAGAACTTGAAATATCATGATTAAACTTATTTAAATCAGCTGATACTTTACCGTTTCCATCTATCTCACTTGCAACAACACCAGATAAACTAAATACCATACATAATAATAATAAAATAAATATTAAACCTTTTCTCATTTCTTATGCTCCATATTTATAATAATAAAATTTCTTTATCACACAATTCTAAAATAATCCACTTTCCTCTAAACGTTCTTCAAAGTATTTTGAAGATTTATCTGATTTTTCTTTAAGATATTTTCCCACTATAAATGAAACAATACCTATAGCTAAAACAATAAAGAGAGAAGGAATGTAATTTCCCCAAACTACACCTAATTGTGCTTCACGAATTATGTTAATAGCATAAGTCATAGGCAAAAATGGATAAAATATTTGTGAGACATTATTCATAATTTGAATTGGATATATTCCACCAGAACCAGAAATCTGAAGAACTAAAAGAATTACCAATAATCCTTTTCCAAGTGCTCCAGTTGCCGATATAATCGCATATATTAAAATCATAAATACTATCGATACCGTTAATGATGTAAATATAAATAATAGATTATCAATAATATGAACACCTAATATATAACATCCAA
Organism: uncultured Methanobrevibacter sp.; assembly: GCA_900314605.1. GTDB lineage: Archaea > Methanobacteriota > Methanobacteria > Methanobacteriales > Methanobacteriaceae > Methanarmilla. The sequence continues at coordinate 2,362 of OMVX01000081.1, forward strand.
TAATAGTCACAGAAGCTTGTAAAATACTCAATATTAGATAAAGAACAAATTTACCAATATACAATTCAAATGGAGAATATTTTGATCCAATACTAGATTTAGGTTCCATCATCACACAAGTAAGTAAAGCACCAACCCACATAGATAATACTATATAAAATGGAGCCACATTAGACCCATAAGCAGGAACGGAAAACCATTCTTCCCTATCTAATTTAATTGGTGAAAGGAAATACTCATCAAGCCTTGATTCATTAAGACCAGTAAACGCTGAAAGTTGATTTGCAGTAGCTCCAAGTGAACCAGATGCAGTAAATAATGCCTCTGCTGCAGAAGACCCTAGCAATTCTGCACCTGCTGCAAGAGACACTGAACCTTCAGCTAAATCATTAGCTCCGCCTGCAAGCTGAGTAGATCCATTTGCTAATTGAACTGAACCATCAGCCAATCTAGCAGTACCATTTGCAAGTTGAGAACTACCATCAATATATTTTTTAACAGGACCATCTGGAATTAAAGAAGAATCAGCTACTGATTCTAACTCTTCAGAACCTTTTTTAATTTGATTTGATCCTTTTTTAACTTGATTTGCACCCATATTAATACCATTTACTCCTTTGTGAAGTTGACCTGCACCGCCTTTTACTTGACCTGCTCCTGCAGAAACCTGATTTGCACCATTTTGAAGTTGACCTGCACCACCAGCTAATTGACTAGCACCATCCGCAAGACCTGCTTGTAAATCTTCAAGTTGTCCATAAGCAGCAATGTTAATAAAAGAAACAATTTTAGAATTCAAAGAAGTATAAACCGAATTTGCAGCAGAATCAGCAATTTTACTAGCAACAGGATTAGCTTTAATATTTACAATATAATCCAATTTTGCCTGTTTAGGATTATCCGAAACAATCGAAGCAACATCTTCACTCAAATCTTTCGGTATTACAATACCCGCAAAATATCGACCAGTGTAAACTCCATCTCTCAATTCTTTCTCTGAGACAAATTTCCATTGAAATTTATCATTATTTTTAAATTCTTCAACAAGTTTATTTCCAATATTTATATGAACACCATTAAAAGTGGTACCTTCATCCAAGTTAGCAATAGCAAATTCTATATTTCCTGTATTCCCATAAGGATCCCAACATGCATGTATATTTAATAGAGCATAAAGGGAAGGAAGAACAACCATTGTAATTATTACAATAGTTACAATAGTACTAGACCTCGTTGCTTTTAAATCGTTTTTTATTATTTCTTTAATATTATTTAAAGATTCTTCATTCATAATTACCCTCTAAATTAAAAAATATTAAAATTTATAAATCCAACGAATTTTTAAATGATTATTAAAACAATTTAATTATTAATTTTATTAATATAATAAACCTAATTCAATACTAGAAAGATATCTTATAAATAATATATCTATTATAAATTTATTATAATCTAATTTTGTATTACTAATAAAATACCATATAAGATTATATTTTATGCTAAAAAATTAGACTAAAAACTCTAAAATAAATACAAGTTTATTAAAACTAAAATATTTTATATATAGATATTAATAATACAAATAATTATTAATAAATATTAATAATATTAATTAATTATTTATTATTCTCTATTAATATACTTAATTATTTATAAATTTTTTTTAAAAATTATAAAAAATAGTTAAAGAAAAAAATGAGTAATTTTATAAAAATATAGACTGTTTAGAAATCCTATTTGATTTTTGAAAAATTTTTAAAAAAAATCAATTTTTTCATTTTTACATTAATTTTAAAAAAAAATCTTTATTTAAATTATTTTTATTCATTATTGTTTAATTTTAAAACAATAAAAAAATATGATTTCTACAAAGCCAAAAATATAATTTTATGAAGATGCAATTTCTGGTTTAAAATTGTTAAGACTAATATTATTTTTTTTTGATTTAATAAATACTGAATAAAGTTAATCTCTTCTTTAGTGTCTGTATTTACCCAAATAATATCCTTATCGATAATTTAAATTATGATTTTAAGTGATTTGCTAATATTTTTGCAAGTGATATGCTGCTTACATCTGATTTTAATGTGTCTGTACCTGCTAGGTCTGTTGCTCCGGCAGCATATATTTTACTTACTGCATCGTTTACTAGTGTTGGATGTACACAACATACA
>OMVX01000084.1 GCA_900314605.1 uncultured Methanobrevibacter sp.
ATAACTATCACCTGATTTAGTAGTAATTTTAGCATCAGAACCTTGAATTTTAGTAGAATTCTTAGCATCATTAGCTAAAACACTATTAGAACTACTATCATCTACAGCAGCACCATCATCTTTAAAAGATCCCATAGAATATTCGTGAGATGAACCAGAATTTGAAGTGGAATCAACCACTACATCATTAGAATCATCAGAAAAAGAAGAATCAGTATTAACAACATCAGTTGCACTAATACAACCAAGACATAAAAATACTATAAGTACTGCAATTAATGTAATATATCCCCATTTCTTCGACATTAAAAACCTCCTTAATTATTAGATAATAAATCTTCTGTAAAGAATTTGTATAATAAAAAAATGAACGATTTTTATATTATTTTAAAAAAAATAAAAATAATTACAAAAGATTTATTATCATATAAAATATTAGCTTAAAATGTATATAAAACTATTGATTAGAAAAATAGCATTATTTCCAATAGTTTTCCTTAAAAACAATAATTTTTTATCATAAAACAATAAAAATAACCTAATAATCAATAATTAATCAATTATCTTAATAAAATTAATAAATTTTAATATTAAATAGATTAAGTTCCTAATAATGAAAATAATAAAAATATAATAGATAAAATAAAAAATATTGCTATTTATTTAGATTGAGATAAAATTAAATATATTTGAAACATAAAAAATAAAAAAAAAAAATAATTATATTAGAAATTAATAGAAATGAAAAATTAAAACAAAAATTTTTGTTATATAATTTTTATTGGCTAAAAAAATATAACTAATTTCATAAAAAATTGAAACAATAATATAAAATTAACTTAAATTCAATAAATAAAAATTTATTAAAGAATAAATCTTATTTAATTTTATTAATTAATATAATAAGGAATTATAATAATAATGTACAAAATTAAATAAATTATATTATAAAAAAAAGTTTTTAAAATTAATAGTATATATTAAAAAAAAAAGGTTTACAAATAAAAAAAAAAAAAATGTATCTATTAAACAGTAATTATAAACTGTTAATAAATACTAAACTTTTTTTAATTAAAACGATTATTAAACACTTTACACCTAATAATATTAATACTCAAGGAGTGGTAGCAAAAGAACTACTACTATAAGTATTAGGTCCTATACTAGATATTGTAGATAAACTACCAGTAGTCATAATAATATATGATGGTAATTCAGTATTAATACCATAATAGTCCAAAATAGTACTGAAAGATTCAATTAAACTATTAAAAGATACCCTAACATCCGATTGAGTACTTAATAATGTTGAATAGTTAGGACCTTGTTCATTATTTAAAATATATGAATAAGTCCTCCTAGCTGAATCAACATAAGAATTTATATTAAAGTAAGTATTCGATAAAGAATCTCCTAAATCAGGATTATCTGGTTCTAAAATATTAGCATTAATGGAATCAATAGTAGAATGGTTCCCCTCATAAATATTAAATATTGCAAGTGAAGCATAATATAAATATTCAGCTATTGGAACATATTTAGTACCTATTTTAACATTATTTGGGAGTTTAGAGTTAGCTGAATAATATGATTTAACAGTACTTGCTGCGGTTATAATATCAGATAATGTAAATGATTCAGGACTATTTTGTACACTTACTCCAACAATATTAGTTGCTGCTGATGATTTAATAACCAATGAACTCATATTAAAGTAATTTACATATTCATGTCTAAAGAAAACAACACCCTGCACTCCACCATCTAAAGAAGCTTGTGAATCTGCTTTAAGCTGCTTAGCAGGTAGTTTTCTAACATCACTATCAGAATAATAAGCCTGTAAAGTAAGCCATACTTGAGCTGTACCACAGTGTGATGCAAAGTATCGTGCAGTAGTTGTTAACCAACTAGTAGTTTGATGATAATTACCTTTATAAGCCATAGGCATTAATACATCCAAATATTTTCCCATTTGACTAGAGTCTTGTCCATAATAATAGGGATTAACATTAGTTTCAGGCATTAAAGCAGCAGATACAATTATATTTTTATTAACAGCTTTAACAGCAGTAACTAAATTCTTAACAAAATTAGTTATCTGACTGGTAGCATCAGAATACCTATATGCTGTTCCAGGATATCTAATATAATCAAGATGAATACCACCTACACCTGCAAATTTAGCATAAATTACAGCTTCATCTATTTTTGCTTGTTTATAAGCATTTCCACAGGTAGAAGGATTAATCCAAGATCCCTCATAGAAACATTGCATCCATATATGTACCCTAATTCCATAATCTTTTGCATTAGATATAAATTTTTTTACCACATCTTTACCCCAATATTCAAAAGCATAATAACTTAAGAAAATATTTCTAATACCATAAGAAGAAATTTTCTTCAAATCCATAGATTTCATATTTGCTGCAAATACATAAACTCCAAATGTATTATATGAAACAATAATTTTTTTACTACCTGATGAGGCAGGATATACAGAATCCCCTTCAAATGAAAACTTAATTGGGTAAGAACCTGCATTTAATGAAAGAACTATACCTGCAATACCCTTTGAATTTGTTTTAGCTGTATAAGTTTTATCGTCAACAACAAATTTAATAACTTTATTAGCAAGAGGATCTTTATATTGGTCTTTTAAAGAAACATAATAAGTTTGGCTCGTACCTGCAGTAAAATCAGCATCGTTACCATAAATATATGTTTTATTAGCATATATAGTAATAGTTTTAGAACCTTCACTACTTAAGTCAGGATTACTGTTTTGATATTGATAATTAACTTTATAAGAACCAGTTTTTAAATTAAACTTAATAGTTACATTACCATCATCATTAGTAATTAAGTCATATTTTTGACCATCTAAAGTTGCAGTAATTTTTTCACCAGGGATAGGGTTTCCATAAACATTTAGTAGTCTAATTTTAAAGTAACCAGTTGCCCCATCAATGAGTTTTCTATTAGTAGCAACTAAAGAAGTTGTATTTTTAATAACTTTAACTTTATAACTACCTGTAGAAGCCATATATGGATTAGTAGTATTTTTATGTAGATAATTTATAGTAAATGTACCAGTTACATTAAGAGGAACAGAAACAAGACCCTTTGAATTAGTAGTTCTAGTATAAGTATGTCCTTTAAATGTGATTTTAACCTTTTTATCCGCAACAGGTTTATTATTTATGTCTTTAAGATATACACCAAATTTTTCCCCTTTAATATAAGTTTTTTTAGAATGTTGAGGTATTAATTTAGTAGAATTCTTATAAACAACAATTTTTTTACTGGCACTACTAGATAAATAATTAGAATTGCCTTTAAAACTTATTTTAATAGGATATGTTCCAACTTTTAAATTTATCTTTAAACCTGCTCGACCATTACTATTAGTAGTTTTAGTGAATGTTTTACCACAAATACTAAAAGTAACTTTCTTGTTAGCAAGTTTATTATTTAAAATACTAGATAATTGGACAGTATAATAATGACCATCACCATAATTTTGTCTAAAATCTTTTGCTATAAACTTAGTTTTAAGTTTTTTAACAGTAATTTTTTTAGACCTACTAGAGTTAGTATAATAACTATCTCCAGAATATCTCATTTGAACTTTATAAGTACCTACAGGTAAACTAATAACTTTGTGAGCATAACCATTATTATTAGTAACTAATTTATATAAAAGCCCGTTTATTTTAAATAAAACTCTTTTATTAGCTATAGGGTTTTTCTTAGCATCTAATAATCTAATTACATATTTAGTCTTATTTGAATAAACCATAACCATATTACTTGCAGTTATTTT
>OMVX01000089.1 GCA_900314605.1 uncultured Methanobrevibacter sp.
GCAAAAAATGGAAATTGATTTAACAAAAATAGGCATGTATAAAGACCAGCAATATGAAGTCATTATCACTACAATAGACAATAATGGAAAATCCAATGCTGCACCATTTGGACTAAGAGTCTTGGATGGTAATGATGTTTTTTTAAGAATTTTTGAAGGCGGAACCACAATTAAAAATATAAAAGAAAAAGAAGAATTCGTCGTAAATGTCACAACTGATCCTTTAATGTTTACTCTCGCAACAACTAATACAATTCCTGACGAATATCTAACTAGAATTTCTAATAAACCCGAAAACAATGACGAATTAGTGTATTTGACTGATGCAGATGCTTATTTCATATGTGAAGTGAAAAACTTGAAAGAAGCTTTAAGAGAAGATGACATTAAATCAAGTGATGTCAATTACATTAAATCAGAAGTGATTGAGATTAATATTAAAAATAAATGTGTTAAACCAATTAATAGAGCAATTCATGCATTAATTGAAGCATTGGTAAATTATTCCAGAATTAATATCGTTGATGAGGATACCCGAGAATATTTCCTTGAAAGATTTTTGGAATCTGAAAGAATCATTAAAAGAGTGGGAAATGAAGAGGAAAAGGGATCCATTCAAATTTTAAAGGAAAATTTAATAAAACAAGGATTTGAAATTTAGAAAATTCAATCCCCCTTTTACAATAGCAATTTTTGCATCTTTTACACTTAAACCCCCTCTTAGAATAATATTTACTTAAATCAATTAAAATTTCTAAAAAATATGACTTTTCAGAAATTCTTATATACAATCTAAAATAATAGTATAATATAACTTATTAAAGAAGAAGGGTTTTAATGAAAATTGGTTTTAAAAAATTTTTTATTTTTCTATTAATCATATGTGTTTTAAGCATATCTTACTCTAATGCAAGCGATATTGATTCAGAAAGAAATATTTTAATTGATAATTATGAGGATTTAAATATTGAAAGTATAGAAAATGAGAATAATAATTTAGAAAATGAGGAAAAGGATTTTAATGTCCAAGATATTAACATCCCAATTAATACAGAAAGCGATGATTTAAATCAGAACGATGACAACACAAATGCCAACCCTGAAACAAATGAAGATTCATTTTCAGATGATGAATCTTTAACTGAAGAAGATGAACATTCAATTATAATAAAAACCACACCAAAAATTTCCATTAAATCTTCTTACCTAAAGTCTAGAGACACATTACATGTTTATCTAAAGAACTCAGACAATACTTGCCTAAAAAATAAAAAGATAAACTTACTAATTAATAACAAAAAATTTATAGCTTTTACTAATGAACAGGGTATGGCATCTATAAACCTATTTTTAATTCCCAAAACTTATTACATAAATATTGATTTTAGCGGGGACGAATATTACAATCCCATTTCTAAGAAATTTAGTATAAATATTAAAAAATTAGGAACAAACATCAAAACATACGCTAATTATGTTGTTCACCATAAACGTTTATACATTTATTTAATTGGAAAAGATTGGAAAGGAATCCCTAATAGAAAAGTGATAATTAAATTTAGGAAAAAAACTTATAAAAAAACAACCAATAAAAAGGGTTATGTGAGCCTAAAAATAAATTTACCCGCCGGACAAAAATATTTAATCCGTGTACAATTTAAAGGAGACAAATATTTTTATAAAAGTTATAAAAAATTTAAATTCCACGTTACAAAATCTCTTAAATTTAGTATAGGAAATAGAATTTTATTAACAAATGGATACTTAAGAATTTATCTAAAGAATAAAAATAAAAAAGCTATTTCTTATAAAAAAATGAGTATAAAAATTGGGAAAAAAATATTCTCAAAAAGAACCAATTCAGAAGGAATAATTGTTTTAAAACCTAATTTGAAATCTGGAAATTACACTGTTGTAGTGAAGTATGGAAAATATTCTGTTAATAAGAGAATAAAATGTATTGAGGAATATGCGAAAGACCCATTAAAAAATAGTATCCCTCTAGCAAATGGTGCTCCAAATTTAGATTATATGCTTGGAAATTATGTAATGGGTGATGATAGTGCAACATATACATTAAAAAAATCTCAATATAAAGAGGTAATCATAAGGGATAGCTATTGTTTATTCTTAAATAATAAATTAAGCAGATATGTATTTTTCAAAACAAAAGAACATCCAAAGTTAAATCATGTTGTAAAACGTGAAAAATGGAATGTGATTGAAAGGGAGATTAACAAAAAAATAGTTAAAGCCAACAAAATCAATTACTGGCCTGGAAGTGTGAAAGTATCTTTAAAAGGCAAATCATACAAATATCCTGAAGTTAGGGATGTTCAAAATACTGGTTATACTTGTGGTCCAAGTTCAGCAAGTGTTTGCAGTCAAGTTTTAAGAAATTACATTTGTGAGAAACAATTTGCTAAACTTGCTAAAACCAATAGAAGTGGGACAACAGTGCATAATCTAGAAAAAGCATTAAAACAAAACAATTTTACTTGCATATATTTCTATAAAGACTCTTTTGATATTGGATTAAGTGAACTTAAAAAAGGAGGTTGTGCCTTAATATTCCATGCACAACATCATTATATAAGTATTTTGGATATTAGTCCAGACAAGAAAAAAGTTTTAGTAAGTAATTCTTATGGCAGTTATGGGGGCATTCCAACTAAATGGATTTCAGTAAGTTATATGAAAAGCAAATTTGGTGTTTGGGATGATAGTTTGGTTATTAAGCTAAATTATACCTTAAGTGATTCTACTAAAAATAGGGTTAATTGTTTCTATAATAGTATGGGCGCTAACTGGCATAGAACAGGAACTAAATCTAAAATTGGAAGCATATAGAAATGAAAGAAGAAAGAGAAAAATGGAAAGAGAAGAATGAAGAATGAAAATTAAAGTAGAAAAAATAATTTATAAATTAATCAGCGATTATTAATCAAATCTACAAATTCAATATTATCTACATCAAATAGACCTTGATTAATTATTTTAAAATGAGGAATTGAAATCAATGCCATAAATGATAAAGTAGTAAATGGAGATGTTAGATTACATCCTAATTTATTTGCTGCTTCCATCAGTTTTCTATTTTTATCTGCCACATAATCAATATCCCTATTGGACATTAGCCCAGCTATTGGAAGCTCTAAAACTTCACAAAGATCTTCTTCTGATGAATAAACTGCTAGTCC
>OMVX01000097.1 GCA_900314605.1 uncultured Methanobrevibacter sp.
GCATCAAAAATATTTAAAGTACCTAAAGGTAGTTTAAACAATCCTTCTTCTTTTAATATGAAGGTTTGTGTTAATGAGGATTCTATTAAAATTGATGTTCGTATGAGATTATTGAATGAATATCATCATGAAAATACTAAATTGGATTCTTTAGTTAATAATTATGCTAATATTCCAAGTATGGAAACAACACTCAGTTCCGTTTAATTTATTTTTTTCTTTTTAAATTTATTATTTCTCTTTAAAATCCCAAAAAAATTAAATATATATTATTATAGGTCTTTTTAGCTTTTTTTATTATATTTTAGTTAAAATTTACTTTCATCAATTTCAAACACTACAGGTAGATGGTCACTCATTTTAATCCATTTAATATTATCAATAATTTGTAAGTCTTTTGTAATATATGGTGCTGAGAAAACATGGTCTAAGTGGAAAGGATGGTTTAACTTTTTAGTATAGAAAAATGTATTTTCAGATTCTTTTCCATGTTTTTCTCTTTTTAAATGATGGTAAGCTCCTACCAATCCATCTTTTTTAAGATAGTGTAGTAGCATTGAAAAGTTTTTGTTTTTATGTTCTTCATCAAAAAGAACACTACTATTGAAATCTCCGCACATAACTAGATTTTCATTGAATAATTCTCTATTTGCACTATAATAGTCATGTATCATTTCAACATAGTCGGGCATTGCCCAGATGCCAAGTAGGTTAAATGTATCATTTACACGTAGTGGTATAAAATATCTGAAACCTTGATTATTATCATTAATAGGTTCTAGTTTTATATTGTCTTTTGCAAATATTCCAAGGCCTTTGTTTTTATTGTCTCCTATCCAATAAGAGTTTGATGCAAATTCTTTATATTTTTTTGATTCGGTGTTGTCAGGGTCTTCACATTCGCATATTACATAAATATCTGCATCAAATTCAGAAATTTCTTTATATTTATTTCTAAATGCCATATTACTATTCCAAGTTACAATTTTCATACAATCCCTACCTTTTATTATTTAATTTACTTCATATGATATATGATTATATTATTTTAGATGCACTAATTAAATAGCAAGGATAAATTCATAATAGTTCTTCAATATTTAATTGAAAAAGAAAAAATTTAGATTTAAAAATTTATAGGATTTTTCATAGTTAATTTAATTTTTAAACACTTATTTTACAAAGAGGGTGAAAATTAAATTTTGTAATAATATGCTCTGATTCCTACAAGTTTGTATTTTCCTATTTTGTTTTTTATGGTGTATTTGTAAAATCCATTTTTTTTATTAAATAGTTTTAGTAAAATTTTTCCTCCTTTTTTCCAGTAGGTTATAACTTTTTTCAGTTTGTAACATGGCATCCATGAATATCGATTGTAAAGTTGAAGTTGATATTTTTACCACCATGAATAGCGGAATTTTGACTTATAACTTTTTGACATCCATCTCCAAAGCTTGTCATACTTGATGGCTTACCTGTGATTTTGAAAAATTTACTTTTCATTGGTTTAACATTGATTTTTATACCATTTTTTTCAGCAAAATAAAATGCTTTCCCATAGTATCCTTCAATGGTGATATCTGCATTGTATTTTCCAGCAGGAAGATTCTTAAATGAGAACCATGCTTCACCATTGTTATTTGACCATTTCTTATATGTTTTGTAGAAATATTTACCAGTATATGTATTTCCACTAAGATAAATTGTAACTTTTGAGTTTTTGATAGCGTAAGATCCAGTTGATGGATATACTACATAATTGTTGGATTGGCCTTCTTGGAATGTTGTTGATTTTGCATCTACCCATGCATGTTCAGCGGCACTCCAATCTTCATAAAATTCATCATATTCATCATAGTAATCATATTCCTCATATTCATCATAGTTGTCATAGTCATAATAGTCATCATAATTATCATAGTCATCATAATAACTATCTACAATTGTGTTCTCATTAGTATTTGTTTCATTTTCTGCTGCACTAACAGCTCCAACAAATAAAAATGCTAGTGCAACTACAGTTAATATTATCCAAATTTTTTTCTTTTCCATTATAGTTATACCTCATATTTTTTTTCATATAGTTTATACATTAATTGTATTAAAAGAATTAAAAATTAAAAATTTTTTTTTATCTAAAAGATTTTGAAACTATCAACAATCATACAAGTTAAATTGTAATCTGCAGTACTAATCATTATATACCTCTCATTATCATTATCTTTCAATATTGAAAAATATCTTATTTCTCCTTTGTATTCACCTACATTAGCAGTACATTTATAAATAGTATGTCCTTCGGTAGAATCATTTACTTTATCTGCTTGGTCAATTGTCGTTTCAATCATAGAACTACTACTAAGTGTAGTTATTTGTGCAATTGAATCGTTTCCTATATAATTAGTTTGATAATCATTGGAAGAATTACTTAATGTAAAATTAGTTACATTTGTTGAATTAAATGTTCCAACATCTGGAATTGTATTATTATAAATTATAACATTATCTTGATTATTAAATATAAAAGAAGCACTGATAAATGTTATTAATGCTATAATAACAATTACTAAAAAAATAATTATAATATTGTTCTTATTCATTACATAGCCCCCCTATATTATAAAATAAGAACTACCTTCTATATAAATTTATCATTATAGTAAAAAGTGTTGTTGTTAATTGTATTTAGAAATTTCAAATACAATTTTTTAGAGATTAATTTAAGTTTAATTTTATTTGAAATAATTATTTTTCGTAAAACATACTTGCTAAGTTTTCTAAGACTTTAAATTAATATTTCAAAGGTTTTGTTATTTATTTTATTTTTTCATTTTTTTTAAAATTTATTTTTATTTTTTGACAATGTCATTATTTTTTAGGACAACATTTATATATGATGGTGTCATAAATAGTATTGTCATTATGATTAATGACTATTTTTAACATGTTTTTTCAACTCCTATAAAAAATAAAAAACATACTTTAAGGGGGTTTAAAGTATTGTTTAAAGAATGTATGATTTCCTATGTATCTGTAAGAGTCAAATTATAATAGTTTATAATTAAATACACTTCTTTCGTTTCATTTTAACCTCTTTTAATTTTTTAAAGCTCTTACAGATACAAGATTTTTTTTAAAATTATAATATGGGAATGGATGTAGAAAAATTTTAAAACATTATTAACTTTCCTTGATGATTATTCATTGAGTTAGTTAAAGGTTAAAATAAATTAACAATTTTTAATAATTATCTTTAAATTATTCGAAAACAAATAAATAATTAATAATAATTTCATTAATGGTTGTGAAATTAATGATAATCAAAAAATTAGATGAAATTGCTGAAATATTTAATGGAGCTCGCTTATCCAGATAT
>OMVX01000091.1:0-3104 GCA_900314605.1 uncultured Methanobrevibacter sp.
AAGATTTAGAACAGAACAAGGCATATTTAACCAAATTTTCAACAGAAAAAATGGATGGATGAAAAAAATAAAATCCCAACTAACAAAATGACAAAGCCTAATAAATACATATATAATAATTAAAACAAAATCATAAATATAGTATTAAAATATATTATAATAAATATTAAGAAAAATTAAAATCTAAAAAGGGATAATAATATGCTTAAATCTATCAAGTTAATAATAAAAAATAATCATTTTGTATTAGAATACATACTAAAATACAAAAAATGGATTATATTACTCGTCATACTGGATTTGATAGGATCTTCCTTCTTATACGTCCTACCACTAACATTCAAATACATAATCGACTCTGTCCTCATAAATAAAAACTATGCAATATTTGGTAAAATATTAATCATTGTAATAATAATCGCAATAATATCTGGAATAACAGAGTACGTCTCAGCATTCCTCAAACCATACTTAACTGGAAAATTATACTACGAAAACACATTAAAATTACTACCCAAAGCAATAAACTCGGATGAAGCATATAACCTTGGAGAAATAACCAACAGTTTAACAAACCTCCTAAAAAGTGCCAACGGTTTAATATCCACCACACTCCCCTCATTAATAAAAAACATACTCCAAATACTAATAACAATTATCACACTACTAATTATGGATGTAAGACTAACAATACTCATATTCATCCCAGCATCAATAATATTCATATTTGTATTCCTCATATCCAAAAAAATTAAAGCAGTTACCAGAGAACAAATAGATATATTCTCAAATGTTTTCACAATAATCAAATCCATATTCGGAAACAAAAACTTTATTAATGTTTTCGCCCTAGATAACTTCTTTTTAGGAATCTACAAAGACATATTAAAAGACTATGTAAAAAAACAAAAAAAAATAGCACACCTCTATGCATCTCAAATGGTGGTAGGACTATTATTCTTTATGGTACCTAGTATGATACTCATATTCTATGGATGCCAACTCATAATAACAGAAAAAGTTTCACTAGGAATAGTCACAATGTTTGTATCATACCTAGTCACACTAGCAGAAATATTAACATATACATCAAGCCTAGTATCTAACTTCCAACAAACAGTTCCAGCAGTAAATAAAATTGAAAAATTTTACAAAGCAAAACCAAAAAAATATGGTGACAAACAACTAAACATAACTAACGGAGAAATAGAAATCAACCACATCCACTTTGAATATGATAGGGTAATATTTGAAGACTTAAACTGTAAATTTAAAAAAGGAATAAACATACTATCAGGTCCTAATGGAAGTGGAAAAAGTACATTACTAAATATGATAACAAGAATAATAAACCTACCAGACGGGAAAATTCTTATAGACAAAACAGATATAAACCACATAAGCGAAGAATCACTAAGAGAAAATATAGGATTCGTTATGACCAATCCATTTATCTTTGACAGTACACTAAAAACAAATATATGCCTAGACATGGACATAAGCGATGAAAAACTAATGGACATAATCAAAAAAGTAAAACTAGATAATTTACTAAATAAACTACCTAAAGGACTAGACACCATACTAACAGGAGACAATATAAACCTCTCATCAGGTGAACAACAAAAAATATCACTAGCACGAGTACTACTAAGAAATCCGAACATAATCTTACTCGACGAAGTAGGAGACAATATAGATAAACAATCCTTAAAATCCATATATGAATGCTTAAATGAACTCAAAAAAGAAAAAACAATCATAATTGTTGACCATCACTTACAAATGCCACACGAAGACTGGAACATAATAGATTTAAGTAAAAAATTAAGCAACCAAAAAAATATATATGAAAAAGAGACAAAGGTGAAATTATGAGATTTAAAATTGAATTTGAAACTGAAAACGAAGAATCATTCTTAATACCATACAATTATGCGCATATTGTAGCATCCGTAATATACCAAAGTATTAGTAAAATAGATCCAGATTCCGAAATACACTCATCTACATCATTTAAATTTTTTACATTCTCACAATTAAGATTTAATAAATTCAAAACAGTAGATAAAGGAATACTATCAAAGGATGGAAAAGTTTCCCTACAAATTTCAAGCCCAAACAACGAACTACTCAAAAAAATAATGCAAGGATTCTTAAAAGATTCACACATCGAAATACTAAACATTAAACTAAAAATTACAAATATAACAATGATTAAAGAACCTATATTTCAAGAAAAAATGGAATTCAAAACAATATCACCAATCATCGCAAATACCAGAACCTTAATAGATGGAAAAAAGAAAGAATGGGATTTATCTCCATCCGACCCTGAATTTTATCCTTTTATCACAAGAAACCTATTGAAAAAATACAATGAATATTATAACACAGACTATGATGAGGACCTAATAAAAATATCCTCCAATTTAAGATTCGTTAAAAGAAAAAGAATATCAATGAAAGCAAACGAAGCAAAACAACACCACGTAGGATACCTAATGAACATAACATTAGAAGGACATCCAAACCTCATTAAATTCGCATATGATTGTGGCCTATCAAATAAAAACAGTATGGGTTTCGGAATGCTTGAACCTGTGAAAAGAAATTAAAACACCACTAACATTTTAATATTTAGGGTTTTTTGCATAGGTAATTCTTTTAATGCCTATAAATATGAAAATCCCTTTTTTCTCTTTTTTTAAATCAGAATATTATATCAAAGAAAAATTAGATTAAAATTTACTGATTTTGATGTAAAATTGATAAGTATTTTATATTTATCTATTATGTCCAGAATCATCAAACTAAATGAAATTATTAATCATTAAATGTAACATTATAGACAATTAAGCTCCTATTAATACACAGAAAATATATCCTTAAATTTTGAAAATCCTAAATATTGATCATATAATTTATCAACAATATATGCATAAGAAAATAGATTAAAAAAAAGTTAAACACTTAATATAAAATAAACAAAAATAGTAAACTTAAAATAAGGCTGATTAAACACATATGACGGAACTCTAAATAAGGCTGATTAAACACATATGACGGAACTCTAAATAAGGCTGATTAAACACATATGACGG
>OMVX01000091.1:3154-6309 GCA_900314605.1 uncultured Methanobrevibacter sp.
CTGATTAAACACACATGACGGAACTCAAAATAAGGCTGATTAAACACACATGACGGAACTCAAAATAAGGCTGATTAAACACACATGACGGAACTCAAAGAAAGGCTGATTAAATTTCCTCAACATAATTACATTGAACTTTGTCATATATAAAGGTTTCTACTTTTTACATTTTTATTGTATAAAAAAAATGTTAAAAATATATAGTAATATGACAACAATATAACATTGTATTTTATCATATATAAAGGTTTCCACATTATGCATAAATTCATTTCAAAAATTTGATAAGTTTAGTGCTGATCGAACTAAACTAATTATCAAATTTAGATTTATCTTCTTCAACTACTTTTGTATGAGATAATTGACCTAAAAGACGATCATCTTTAGAACCATATAACAATCCTAAAATATAATCTATAAGGATTAAAACCCATCCTATTTTAGATATATTCCTAATTATAGCCTCTTTATAAGAAATCCTTTCAGCATTTTCATTTTGTACTTCAATAAACATTAAAAGTTTACCTACAGTAGCACCTCTGATTTTTTCTAAAAGAACAAAATAAAGCAATATTATTACTGGAGCCGTAAAAGGAAAATAATGATAAACCTGATATTTGGAAACAGGATTTACAAAGAAATAAAAGAAATAAGATACAGGCCACATAATTGCAGATGCAACTAAAAAATCCAATATATATGCAATAACTCTTTTTGTAATCATTTTCATATAATCATCCCTAAATTTTTAAATATTCATATTAAATTTAATAAAGAAAAAATTATATTAAAACTTAAGATTTAAATATCCTCTAATTTTTTAAATTAATATCTGATTATTTTAAATTAATATGTTTAATATATTAACAAACTCTAGGAACTGGATCTGCTATTGGTGTTTCTAAAATCCTTTGTCCCCCTACTGCAGTTTCTATTATAACATGTTTACCTTCAACAACTTCTCCAATAATTGCTGCATCTTTACCATATTTATCAGTTTTTATAGCTTCAAGAATCTCATCAGCTTTATCTGCAGCTACACCCATAACAACTTTTCCTTCATTTGCAACTTCAAAAGGATCAATTCCTAACATTTCACTAACAGCATGAACTTCTCTTTTAATTGGAATAGCATCATTTTCAAGTAAAACTCCAACATTAGACTTTTCTGCCATTTCGTTAATAGCATTTGCAAAGCCTCCACGAGTAGGGTCTTTCATAGCATGAACTCCTCCAACTTCCAGAGCTTTACTTACTATACCCCACATAGGTGCACAGTCTGATTTTAAATCTGTTTCAAAACCGAAACCTTCCCTAAATGACATAAGACTCATACCATGATCTCCAATACTACCTGTGACAATAATCTTATCACCGACTTCTAATGTAGAATCACGAATAACCTCACCCTTTTTAGCAATACCAATACCAGTGGTTACAATTACAATACCCTCTAATTTATTTGACTCCATAACCTTTGTATCCCCTGCAATAAGAGCAACATCTGCTTCAGAACAGGTATCATTCATTGACTTCATGATTTTATCCATATCCTCAATATCAAATCCTTCCTGAACTATCATTGCATTAGTAATAGCAAGTGGTTTTGCACCCATCATAGATACATCATTAATAGTACCTGCTGCAGAGATTCTACCAATATCTCCACCTGGGAAGAATAGTGGCTGAACAGTGTGTCCATCAGTTGTAACAATAATCTCATAATCATCCATAGGTATAGTTGCACCATCATCTAAATCTTCTAATCCTATACCATTATTAACTGATTTTTTACTTATATTTGATAGAATGGTTTCTTTAATAAGTTTTTCCATTACTTCTCCACCAGCACCATGATTCATTCCAATTTTCATATTAATCTCCTTAGAATTTTTTTTAAAAACGAGTAACTGTAAAATAAATATAATTCATAATTTTAATAATTTATTATTATTATATATATTATATTTTTTAGTAACAATTTAAATAATTAATTATTGAAAAAGATTATTGTTAAAAAAATTAGAAAAATAATAACAAAAGTTTAGGAAGAATAGTTAGATTATTTAAAAAAAATATTATTTATAAAAAAAAATTATTGAATATAAAATAGATTAACTTAAGATTTAAGTTAAATTAAAAATAGACACTATTAAAATGCATTTATTAAAAAAAATATGTTAAATAAAAAAAGTTAAAATAAAGAATATAGTGTTTATAATAAAACACCAGAAATAACACCAGATTGACCTGGTCTAGAAGTAACTTTTGCATTACCTTTAGAGGTTTCTACTATTGCACCTTTGGTAATGATATTCCTTCTTACAAAGTTAGGGTTAGCTTTGTTTTCAACAACATCTAAGATGTCAAGCATTTCAGCCTTATTAGTTTTTGGATCAATAACATTAATCTTGTTACCAACATCTAATCTTAATTTCTCGTTTCCACCACGAGTTCTGATTTTTCTTAATCTTTTTCCACCTAATTTAGTTTCAGCTGAAGATCTACCTAATACTGATTTTCTTTTACCATGATTAAATCTTAATCTTCCACCAGAAGGACTCCTTACTGATTTTCCTTGACTAATTGCCATTTATTTCACCTAATAAAATTAATTATTAATTAATAAATTGTTATATAATAAATTTAAATCGCAAACTTAAAACAACTCTTAAATAAATAAGTCAGCAAGAAAATACTTATTTATATTCTTTTAAAATATTAAGAATCATAGAGCAAAAAGAGTCATTAAAAGAATAATGATAATTAAATATTGATATGTTCTTATATATAAAGATTATATTTATATCACTGCTAGAAACTTAAGATTTTTTCGAATTTTTTCTCATTTTTACTACTTTTTTTCAACTTATTTTTCTTTAATTTAGTTAATTATATCTATTTTTATTTTAATACTTTATGTATTAATTTTAATTTATTTATACCTTATTTTAATTATTTTTAATAGTTATTTTTAAATATTAGATTATATATAATATTATTATAGTTATTGAATTGATTATAGTTTGAATTTTGGAAATTTAACATTAAATTTGGAGGGAATTTTTAATGATAAATTTTGAAAGATTCATATTAAATTTTTTTGCAACATTTGACTTATTTATCTCTAAAAAATATGTTTTTGGTGATAC
>OMVX01000093.1 GCA_900314605.1 uncultured Methanobrevibacter sp.
TTATAAATTTTTAAATTGAAAATAAATCATAAATCGATGGATAATTTTTGGGTTGTGTAACTTGTAAAAATTAAAATCACATAAGTTTTTGAAAGTGCCTGCATAAATTCATTTCAAAAATTTGATAAGTTTAGTGCTGATCGAACTAAACTAATTATCAAATTTGAGTTTAGAATTTGAAAGAAGTATTGCAGAAGAATATTGTATAAAAGTTGCAGATGGAACACATGATTCGCCAAAAGAAGTTGATTATGGAAAAAAATTAGTTACTTCTAAAAATATTATCGGAGGAAAATTAGATTTAGATAAATCTTATTTTATATCATTGGATGATTTTGATGAAATTAATAAAAGAAGTAAAGTGGATCAATGGGACATACTAATTTCAATGATTGGTACTGTGGGAGAAGTTGCTTTAATAACTGAAAAACCAGATTTTGCTATTAAAAATGTAGGTTTATTAAAAAATAATAATGAATATAAGGCAAAATGGTTATATTATTATTTTAAATCAGATTTAGGGCAATATCAAATAAAATCCAGACTTCTTGGAACTACGCAATTATATATTCCATTAAAAGATTTAAGAAAACTCGAAATTTCTGTCCCTAAAAATCATGACGATATGATTAAAATTATTAAAATTTTAGATAATATAGATAAAAAAATAGAAAATAATCATAACATAAATAATAATTTACTCTATTACCACTTATTTAAGAGCTGAAGAACTTATTTATTATATAATTAAATCATCCTAAAATTTATTTAAAAAGAACTCTAAAAATTAACTATTATAAAACAAAGTTGATAAGTATGGATGTAGACTATATTAAAGAAAATTATATATTTGAAAAATTAAATGAAGACCATAACTTAGATGAGTTTGAGTGTGAATCCGAAGATTTAACAAATTTTTTAAAAAAGGATGCTTTAAATCAGCAAAATATGAATTTAAATTTAACACACTTAGTAATTTGTGATGGAACTGTTGTTGGCTATGTATCAATTCTAACGGATTCAATAAAATTAAAAATTCTTGAGGATAAAGAAACTAAAAACACAATATGTAGCAAATTAAATGTTAGTGAAAACAATGTGATACCTGCAATCAAAATAGGAAGATTTGCAATAGATAGAAAATATTCACATAAAGGATTAGGTAAACATGTTTTTAGAAATGTCTTATTAAGTATTTTAGATATATCTCAAAATATTGTTGGTTTAAGATTTATAACCATGGATGCATATGCAAGTGCATTCGGTTTCTATGTTGAAAAAAACAAATTTAAATACCGTAAAAAAGATCAGAAATATGTTGATTGTATAAAGAACATTATAAAAACAGATCCTGAAAGAAGTTTCAGTCTTTACAAAGATTTAAAAAGTATATAAAAAAGAGTTTACAAAAAATATTATCTTGAGAATAAAACAGTTCTCTGATTTCTGATTTCTTTTGCAAACTCTTTATCTTCTTGTGTTGGTGTTTCTTGCATTTCTTTTAAAACTGAAACTGCATCTTCACCTTCAAAAACAGGAGTTTTAGCAATAGGTTTTGCCATATGAAATCACCTCTGAACCTATTCAATTTTACAATTTAACATATATTATTAATCATTTAAATAGTTATGTATACAATAATGATTGAATTAAAATGAAAAGGTGAAAAGTACAAAAAAATTAGTATATGAAGTTATTTTCAAAATTAATATTCCAAATATTCATGAATTAGCTAAAATAATATGATTTAACTTTTATAATTATCTTTTTTTATAATATTAATTAAAATATTGATTTCTTACTTCAGTGTTTTAAGATAAAACATAATCCCCTTTTTCAAGTACATGTCTAAATTTAATAACGTGTGAAGAAGCTATACTTAAACTATATTTACTTTCATCAGGGTAATGCTCTTCATAAGTCTTTTTATATCTTCATCACTTTTATCTTTAAGGTCACTAGCCCCCAACCAAGACATACAATATTTTTTCTGTTTAAATGCATCTATAAGAAAAGCATTTTTACCTGCTCGGACCATCCGCATATTTTTCATCAATAATCCCCTTAAACATAATTTTAAATTAAAAATTATTTTAATTTAAGTATTTCTTAAAATTTTATTATAAATTTATAAAAATATGAATAATGATATTCTCTAAATTATTAATATTATTTCTCCAAAGCATTATTTAAACTTTTAAATATGTTTATTTGGATTAAACCTTTTTTTATTTCATTAGAATTATATTAGATTAATTAAAATGATTACATTGAATTTAATATTTTGAATATTTTATTAGAAATTTACAGATAAAAATTATATAAAATATTCTCTTTTAGAAAATTTGAGTTTAGAATGGGAAACATTTGAATTAAATGATATTTGTATATTGAATAAAAGTTCCTATTCAAAAAAGGATGATTGGAAATTTATTAATTACTTGGATACTAAAAACATTACAAAAGGCAAAATAAATGAAATAAAATATTTAAATCCTAATGAAGACACTATACCTAGTAGGGCTAAAAGAAAAGTAGAGAATAAAGACATTATTTATTCAACAGTTCGGCCAAATCAGGAACATTATGGTTTAATAGAAAATGCTCCAGAAAATTTATTAGTTTCTACAGGTTTTACTACCATAACAGTTGATACTAGAAAGGCAATTCCTGAATTTGTATACTATTTCATAACTCAAAATCACATTACTGAGTCTTTGCAGACTATTGCTGAGCAAAGTACCACTTCTTATCCTTCCATTAGGCCATCTAACATTGGTGATTTAATAATTTCTTTGCCTAATTTACACACCCAAAAGAAAATATCTTCTATTTTAACAAATATAGAACATAAAATAAAAGTTAATGAGAACATAAATAATAATTTTAACACTTTATTTCAAAAAACCCTTTGGGGTAAAAAAAATATTTTTATTACTACAAGATGTTTTTTCGAAAAAAGTGTCAATTTCAAAGTCAGTAATACTTATATTTTATATAGTATTATTTTTTTTAATACAATATGCAAAAAAATAAAGTGTACTGTGTAACTATACAGATTATACAAGAGTATTTTTTTATATTACAGGCCTATGGTACTATTTTTTTAATACATTAAAATAATGTAAACTTTTTTTATGAAAGAATATGAATATAATATTATTTTACATAAAATTTATTAATTGCTTCGAATATAATAAAATAGTATATAAGAATATTAATAAATATGAGGTGAATTTGTATAAATAATAAAAAAATATATTTATCAGTATTATTGGTTATTGTTTGCATTTTAAGTATTTCAGCAATAAGTGCAACAGAAAATACTGCAAATAAAGAAGTAACTAATACTGAAATTAATCAAGAAACAAATATTC